>CAYNLJ010000105.1:0-476 GCA_964398005.1 uncultured Caldithrix sp.
ATATAAAGGAAGATATATTTAATGCTTCCATGTTAAGTTTGACAATACCTGTAGCTACTATTGGTGCAGCCGAGGCAACTGCTTATATAGTTGCCGAAGCGCCGTACCTGGCCGCAGGTTGGCAAGCAGCATCGGCAGAAATGTATTCAGGATGGGCAACAATTACAAAAACTGGTAATCTAATTTTAAATAATATTAAAACCCAAATAACAGCAACAACAATAGAAGCATTAAATCGTTATTACGCAAATGCAACAAATATTCATGATGCAAGTAATAGCTATATTGCAGGTTTATTTGGGTTAAATTACAAACCCGTAACTAAGTATGGTTATTATGGTAAGATTATAGGAATCTTAACCAAAAAATTCATAAGGTCAATTATTTCATTGAAATAAAAATATAATTTTAAAATGGAAGAAGGTTTTTTATTAAATTTGTTTTAATTGAAATATTAAGAGGAACCTTAGCGACAA
>CAYNLJ010000105.1:486-856 GCA_964398005.1 uncultured Caldithrix sp.
TAATATATCTACTTAGTTATCTAATAGAAAAATATTCAAATTGGAAATTACTTATTTGGGCTTTTAAGCGTAAAAAAAACAAATTGGTAGCGCAAGGTGCAGCAAACTTAGATGCAATTTTATATTTCACTATATGTTTGTTTGTTTTAATTATTGATTTAATAAGAATACCAAAAATACCTAAAGATTTCAGTTTTAGGAATTGGCTAATTACAATGATAATACTTACAATAATTTTTAGACAAGTTTATTATAAATTACAAAAGATTGATCCTAATAGGGGAAATCATGATATTTCGGATTAATTTTTTTTATCTATGGATTTAAGCGGATTTCCCAAATACGCTATAAAAAACGGTTGGTTTTAAAA
>CAYNLJ010000105.1:866-6624 GCA_964398005.1 uncultured Caldithrix sp.
TATTAATTGTATTCACATGAAATTTATAATTTTTGAGATATTAAAAGGAAATTTAATTGTTTTAATTTCTTATTTTATAAGTTTCATCTTTGAAAAGATTACGGGACTTGTCTTATTGTGGTGGAATTTAAGACAAAGAAAAAATGAATGGGTCGCTAAGGGGGCGGCCCTTCTTGCAGCAATATATTATTTTGTTGTTAATATAATTGTTTTATTTAATGATTTAAGAAAATATTCGAGTGATCCGGAAGGTTATTCTTTCATACGCTGGTTCGTAATTATAATTCCATTAACGATTATATTTGCTAAAATACATTTCAAATTAACGCCAATAGATCCTAATAAAGGAGATCGAGATATTACAGATTGAATGATAATAAATGATATTTTAATAAGTTATCTAACCGGTAAATTTAATAGATAATAGTCCGAAAATTTTTGGGTTAGATAAATAATTATTTTTGTCGTTAACTTTACCTAAAAAATAAAATAGGGATAACTACAAAAGAAAAATACATTTGTCATTCAATCTAAATTATTTCCCGGGATGATCTTGAAATTAAATGATTCGACTTTTAATAATTGAAATATGGAGGTCCAGTTGGCAAGTCGGGCCTTCCGGGTTACTCTATCCAGACGGAATTGTCATTTAAATTTACAAACGAATTCAACATTCAACTCTCAAAATTTAATTTTCTTAGATGAAATCCGTGTGCCTCCGCGTCCATCCGTCAAATCCGTGTTCTAAAAAAATTGTTGAATTACGCTTGCGGTGGCTTTTAACTTTGCCTTAGGCTAAATTTAATTAAAACAGGTAGTGCAGTTGACTTACACTACCTGTTTAATAGCCTCTTATTCCGGTAAACTCAGGCCATACTTATCACTAATATCCAGCGGCGGCATGGGGCCTTTAACCGGATGGTTGTCTTTCAAATACCAGTCGTACCAGTCCAGCACGCGGTACAAAACATCAATCTGCCCCGGTTGACGCCGATTGCCGTGCCCTTCGCCCGGGTACTGTACCAGTCGAACCGTTTTGTCGTTCATTTTAAAACGCCGGTACAATTCCAGACTTTGCGAAGGATGGACGCGCGTATCAGCAGCCCCGCCAAAAATCAGCAGGGCGGTTTGTGATTGATGCGCCCAGTAAATGGGACTACGTTCCAGCGCTTTTTGCCATTCTTCCTCAATCTTTTTTCCGGCGTGAACCAGAAGTTCTTCGTATGGAATGTCGGTGGTGCCTTTTTTGCTGATCATATCGCTGATGCCCACAAACATGCAGGCCGCTTTAACCAGTTTGGTGTAATAGGTAGCAAACCAGCCGGCGGCATAACCACCGTAGGAACCGCCGCCCAGTCCCACGCGATTTTCGTCGACCAAGCCTTGTGCGATTAAATATTTGATGCCATCGGCAATGTCATCAAATTCCTTGCCTGCCGGATCGCCAAAGCCCTGCATGGCAAATTCCACACCGTAACCGGTACTGGCCCGATAGTTGGGGTAAAATACAAAATAACCTCTGCCGGCCAACACCTGTCCCGGTGAAGAATAATAACTCAGCCAGCCATTGCTGTAATGCGATTCCGGTCCGCCGTGTACCTGAACCACCAATGGATACTTCTGCCCTTGTTTGTAATCCACCGGATAAATCAGTAAGCCTTCAATGGTCCAGCCATCTCTGCTTTTGTAGCTAATGACCTTTTGCTGTCCCAGCTTTTTACCTGTTAAAATGGGATTGCTATTGGTTACTTTTTTGATTTTTTTGCCCGGCTTCCAGACAAACAATTCAGACGGGAAATTGGGGGAAGAGGCCGTAAAGGCAAACACTTTTCTGTTCTTAGAAAAAGACGGCATGCCGAAGACAACCTGTTCTTTCGCGCCGTCCAGTAGCTTTTTCCGTTTATTGTTTTTCAGATTGAATTCGTAAAGCAGATTGTAAACGCCTTCGGCTGCGCCGTAAAGCAAATGCGTCTTGTCTTTCCAGCCGACCCAAACCACATGGCCACGGTAATTTTCAGGCGTTAAATTACGCGCTGGCTGATTGGGCTGTTCAAGATTAATCAGAAAAGCCTGACTGACAGCATTGTCGTGTTCATCAAGAGCGGCGCTGTAAGCCAGCCATTTTCCATCGGGACTGACGGCAAAATTGCCCAACTTGCCTTTGTTCTGACTCACTTTCTGGTAGGTGCCATTTTCCAGATTCACTTTGTACAAATGGGTAAACATGTAGTAGTAATCGATTAAATTCTTTTCCGTCATTTTGGCGATCAGTTGTTCGCCTTTTGGATCAAAGGCAAAATCAAGAACGGTGATGTCGTGCGTAATTTGTTTAAGTTCTTTGCTGTCCAGATCGTAACGATAGAGGTTGATGTGTTTCCACTCTTCTTCATAATAGATAAAGTCGTAGCCTTTTTTCTTCAGGAATTTTTCCTTTTTGGAGGGCGGTTCCGTGGCGCTCAGCAACAGGTATTTGCCCGAAGGATGCCACAGGTAACGGGAAATATTCACCTTTACACCGGTAATGGGTTGCGCTTCTCCCCCATCCAGGAGAATCTGGTAAACCTGGCGGAAGTCATCGCCTTCGCGCTTATCAATAAAGGTAAGCGCCTTGCTGTCCGGACGCCACTGCAGGCCATAGACCTGAACTTTGCCGGTAATGAAGGGAATGGTTTGCTGATCTTTCAGGCGGTAGACGTACAATTCACTGTAAGCAGATCCCGGTTCATCATCGGCTGCCCTTGGTACGCGCAAGGTGTAGGCAATGTACTGACCATCCGGACTGACCAGCGCGCTGCGCACCATTTTTAATTGCAGCAGCTCCTGTGGGGTAAGCACATCACTGGCAGTATCAGCCAGCGCAAATCCCAGAGCAAGGGATAAAATCATTAAAAGGAAAAAGAAATTTTTTAACGATCGTTGCACCATGGCGGCACCTCCTTTAATTGAACGGTGTTAGAAATCTGCCAAATAATAGAGTCCTGTCATTCTGACTTTCTCAGTTTTAATTTCCGGGGATTCTTTGCTTGCCCGCCTTTGGCAGGCGGCGCTCAGAATGACATCTAATGCTGTTTTACATGACTCTCTCATCTCGTAAAAAGTTAAAACTAAAAAAAATCCAATTCATTTCAATATTTTTTGACCTTATCCCCCGATCACTCTTTATTGATTATTTCTGAAAATCTATTAAATTAGAGAAACAAAAATGCAGGAGGGCAAGATGGAACTTAAAGTGGTGAAAATCGAAAAACCGGAAGACATGAACTTCATTTTAGGCCACTCTCATTTTATTAAAACCGTTGAAGACCTGCACGAAGCCATTGTCAATGTCAATCCCGGTATCAAATTTGGTCTGGCATTTTGCGAAGCTTCTCAGCAGGCGCTGGTGCGCTACTCGGGCAATGAACCGGAATTGATCGAATTAGCCAAAAAGAATGCCATGAATCTTTCCGCAGGACACAGCTTCATCATTTTTTTAGGCAACGCCTTCCCCATTAACATTTTGAACACCATCAAAATGGTGCCGGAAGTAACGCGTATTTTCTGCGCCACAGCCAATCCCACCGAGGTCATTATTGCCGAAACCGAAATGGGCCGCGCGATTTTAGGTGTGGTCGATGGTGTCAAAACCAAAGGCATCGAAACCGAAGAAGACATTAAGGTTCGTAAAGAATTTTTAAGAAAAATAGGGTACAAGTTTTAATCAGGTTTAATCATTTTTAATCAGCATTAATCTGTTTTTGATTTTTGGTTTAATCGTTTTTGTTTAATCAGGATATATATGGTTAATTTACAGGAAATTTTTGATTATTACATGAGCACAAAACCAACAGACGGAAAATTGAAAAACGCTTCGAATCTTCTCATTCATGCCTGTCAGGCATTAAATGTAAATGCTGCGGAAGAGATTGATGGAGAACAGTTGGAGGCTTTACCTGCCGCACTCGATCGCTTTTTTAAAAATACGCCGCAAAAGGCCATTCACGACAAGGGTGTTTTGGCCGAAATGATTGGCCGCATCGGTCCGGTTGAAAATCTGAAAAATGTCATTAATCGTCTGTTGAACGATCCCGATGAGAATTTACAGCAGTTTACCTTGCAATCTCTTGAATACCATGCCAGGGAACACCTGGACGATGTGCTGCCATTTTTCGATCGCTACCGCAGAAGCCAAAACTTCTTAATGAAAGAGGTCTCAGCCAATGTTATTGCCCGTTTGTCCAGCATGCATTCACTGGAAAATGAAATCAAAAACCTGATGCTAAAATGGATAAAAGACAATAATCAGGATTTTATTAAGCTTATTTTCGAAGAAATTAAGAAACAGGCTTTAAATACCGTCGATTCCATGGAAAGAAAATACTGCTACATCAAAATGCGTGAATGGATGCAGCATCAATTTGAGTTTCTGAGATGAAGGTTTCCAACAAAATTCTGATACTTATTTTCGCGACCTTAACCGTTATTACGGGTTGTTACCAACTCGAACAAACCAAGCAGACTCCCCCGCCTTCCGCCTATTTTTATTATCAACAGGCACTGGAAAATCGCATTGCCGGGGATTTGGACGGTGCGCTTAAAATGGTCAACAAGGCTTTGCGTTTGAACAATCGCATTTCTCTCTTTTATGTTTTAAAAGGCCAGATATTTGACTCCTTAAAAATGGTAGATTCGGCATTCTACTATTACAAAGCCTCTCTGACCTATCGTTCCCATTCACCGGAAGTTTTAGTGCGTCTGGCAGAATTGTCCCTGGAAGGCGGCAATTTGGATCAGGCGGTGCACTTTTATCGTAAGGCCTACGTGGAAGAACCGGACAGCATTCATCTGTTGCTCAAGATTTGCCAGATTCATTTAAAAGAGAACCAATTGCTAAAGGCGCAAAACGTACTCGATGAATATCGCATTACCCAAAAAAGAAGAAAGCAAAATTTTTCGCCGTTTTATTACATTAATCTGGCCGATCTGGCCCTGATGAAGGGCGATTCTGCTGAGGCTGCCCGTAATTATGCCTTGAGCGGCTGTGGAAAGTGTCTCTCTGAAAGACAGGCGGAATGGGCTTTTGAAGTCCTGTTGAAAAAGAAACAACTTTCGGCCTACTTTAACCTGCTGAGCGGCCTGCAAAGCAATAAGGCGTTTCCGGAAAGCCGGCTTTTCTATTACCGTGGACTCTATTACCAGGCACTGGGTAATCACAAGGAGGCTTTACATCAATTTGAACGTGCCTATCAAAACGGTTTGCGCAGCCCAAAACTATTAAAGATTTTAATCCGCTACTACAGCCAGCAAAATCAGACCGACAAGGTCCAACGACTAAAAAATGAATTACAGAAAAGCGCTCAATAAATCTAAATTCTAAAATTCTGCGAAATTCCGCGCATTCTGCGTGAATCCTCTCCTCTCGCTGAACTCGCAGATTTGCGCAGATTCATTTAATATTTTTTAATTATTTTTTCTGCGAAATTCTGCGTTTTCTGCGTGAGACTTCTTACAGTTCTAGTCTCTCCTCTCGCTGAACTCGCAGATTTGCGCTGAGTTGATTAAAAACTTAAAACAATAAATCCAAATTCTAAAATTTCTGCGAAGTTCTGCGCATTCTGCGTGAGTCTTCTTACAGCTCTCTTTTTGCCTCTCGCTGAACTCGCAGATTTACGCTGATTTCATTAATATTTTTTATTTCTATTTTCTGCGAAATTCCGCGCATTCTGCGAGAGAAAACCTCTCATTTCCTCCAAAAATATTTGCATTTTTTTCTTTGGCG
>CAYNLJ010000106.1:0-6605 GCA_964398005.1 uncultured Caldithrix sp.
AAAAAATTGGGAATTAATTTCTTATTGATCTCCTTTGCCGCATTGCTAAGTGCCTTGAAACCGGCCTTTTCATAATTTAGATCAATGCCTTTTACATTTTCCAGGACATCTTTGTAAATCTCCTGCCCACTTTTGGCGTCAATGACCGAAAAGGTGAGATTCACAAAAGAGGAAAACAATCCGTAAACCTCGGCTCCTTTGCGGGCTGATGCCTTTATTTGAATGATGAAATCAACATTGCCGGGCGAATCACTGAAGGTAAATCCGTTGCTGCTTAAAATATTTTTTAAGGCTGGTTCCAGTTGTTTGACTTCAATGGGCTGGCCTAAATTGACCTCTTTGCTTTCAATGTAAGCAGTTAACCCACTGACCTTAATCATGAAGCGCACAGAGGGCCGAACTAATGTTCCCAAAATGCCTTTCAGGATTGGGGATTGATTGTCCTGTCCGATTGATTTTTCCAGGGCAAGCGTAGCCCGAACTATTTGCAGGTTATCGGTCGAATTTATTTTCAAAACACGACTCTGCGCAAGACCCTGAGCATTGGTAAACGCTTCGCTGATCACATCGCCTGCGCCACGAATAAACTCAAAAAAGACCGGTAAGTTTTGAACCGGAATATTTGCTTTTGTAACTTTCACCTGCAACGGATCACTAATAGGCTGACCTAACTTACCTTTAAGATCCGGATTAAGCGCTTCAAATTTAACTTCACTCAAAAGGCGCTGCAGGGACGAATAAATTTCATTAAACAGATAGATTCTCTGTCCATCAATTTCCACTTCAAGCGGTTCAGCCAAATATTTTTCAATCGGTGGTAATGCCTGTAAATAGAATAGAATGGCCTTGTCAACCTGACCATTTTGTTCCGCCTGTCTTGCCCTGCGCAGCATATCAACTGCCAATGATTTGGCTTTAGTCAGACGCGCATTTTTAAGGGACTGGTATTTCTCTTTGGAAAGCCGGTAATAGACCCAGTATTCCTTATCCGTCTCCCATTTATCAACCAGTTCATAGCCTTCAAGATCTGCTTTGGTAGAGGACTGAACATAAGACCTGAAATCTTCCTGTAAAATACCGGCTTTTTCCATGACCTGCTGGACGGTTTGACTGTTGATATTAATCTGGATTTCAGAGGCTAAATTACTCAGTGCATTGTCCATGGCCACCTTGTGGTAATCGGTAGGATTGGATTCTTTGGAGGCAAAACCGATACCTATATAATAGCCATTAAGCACAGGACGGCTTTCTATCCAGGAGGGTCTGCCCTTCTGTGCTAATAAAACATTAAAGCTAAAAAAAAGTATCAAAAGTACAAAGAAAGAACGCATATTGCCAGACCTCATTTATTAATCCCTTTAATTAATGAATACATTAAAAGATGGTATATTATTTCTACCCTACAAGATTTCAAAACATTTCATCACTGTAGATACCACAATTCATCAACTTCTTTATTAAGGTTACAAGCTGTATTTGACTATAGATGACTGCAACAACCTGATTCTAAAATACGGATTCGCCCCTCGTACTCAATCGAGAATTGTCATGACCTTCTTAGAATTGTATTTTACGACCTACCGAAACTAAAAACAGATCTATTTTAAAATCAAACACATCAGTGTGAAAGAGATTTCTCCATGAATAATGTCATGGAGAAATCTGTCCTTTTGAGATTGGAATATTTCAGAATACAACGCCGGCCGTAACGCCCAGAAAATTTGTGCTCTCATCCTCTGTAAAAATCATTCTGTAAACACCTTGAATGATTAAATTTAAGGTTTCGGTCATGGGCATTTCAAAACCGGCGCCACCCGCGATACCAAATTTTTTACTGTCATCACTGATCGTGTAAAAGTCACTGCCATTATAAGACAGTGTTGCTTCATCTTTCAAAATATTGTACGTCCCCATACCAAACAGGAAAAACTGAGTATTAGCTTCGGGGGATGTCAAATAGGGTCTTACTCCGATGCCCAATTCCAATACACTTGCCTTTCCGTCAACTCCAAATCCGGTGTAATCCGTAAATGGGTCACTGGCCTGTAAGTCTTCCATGAACTTATCCCCATCAAAAGTAAATGGTTCATAAGCAACGGCAAAGCTAACGCCAAGTTTGGGGCTTGGGAAAATGACATATTGACCATGTATACTGTAACCCAGTTTGTAGTAATCTGAAAAGTCTTCTGGTGAAAGTGGAATGGCCAACCCGCCAAAGAGTTCAATCTGCGATTTGCGTGAGACATTCTCAAACTGAGAGAACCCACTGCTGGTTAATAACAGAACTACAATAATTGATAGTACTAAAAAATAACGCATTGCTCCTCCTCCAAGGTTAATTAAACCAATACGACAACTAATTTATTTTGTAATCACTTTATCCAGTTTTTGGGGTAACCCGGATAACTGTTTAGTGACTTCTCCCAGAGAATAGGCAGGATAGATATCGGTAATTCTGACTTCACACACCTGATTAATGATGCGCCCAATTACCTCTTTTGTTACAGGGTGTACTATCGGATCTCCTTCACGATAAATCAGGCATTTCATGCCTTTTTTTAATCCTTTGTTGGCACCCATATCAAGGGTTACCTTTTCGCCCTGTACATTAATGACCAGTCCCTGAACAATAGGCAAATCATTTTTAAATTTTTCGGCCAATTGATTTACCATATCTGCAATCTGGTAAATTGAGATTTTATTGGAATAGGCATCCTGAGCAGAAATAATAGTTGCGTTTTCGGTATCAATCAAACGGGCATCAATACTCAGGGAATTCCCTGCCCTGGTCACACTGCCTAAAACAACAGCGTCTACACCAATGCCTTTACCAATTTCAGCTGCCGTTGTCGGATCAACAATCCCACTGAGACCTAATTTTTGTTCTTCCAGAATCTTTTCCAATTGGGCACGTTCAATCACCTTAAAGCGCTTACTGTTGACGAAACCTGTGATTAATTTGTCCAAAAAATCCACATCTTTTAACTCGGAACCTATACCCTGACTGGAAAAAGGTAATACAGCTATACTCAATCGCTCGCCAACCATGTTTTTGTTTTCGGTTTGCCTCGTTGAAGCAGAAGTAGGGGGTGATTCGCTTTCGGAAGGTTTCTCTTCTTCCTGGACAGGAGGTGAAAGTTCTTCTCCCCCTGTTAACATTTTCAGATATCGTTTTGCTCTTACACTGGGTTGCTGATTTATCGAAATCAACAGCTGTTTTCGGGCCAGTTCTTTTCTTCCAAGATGATACAACGCAATACCTAATTCTCTGTGTGGAAAATACTCAATAAAAACAGTACCATAGGCCCGCATTTTCTTTCGGTCTCTATCTTTAACCCTCAGGCTGGCTTCAAAATGTTTGGCCGCTTCAACATAATTGCCCTGTTCCATTGCCTTGAGACCTAAATAATAGTGCTTGTACCATTTCATTTGCTGAGCATTTAAATTGTTGAGTAGAAAAAATGAGAGGAATAAACTTAATGTGAAATTAAACCAATTTTTCATGGCCACTTCCCCCGGATTCAGGTTATAATGTATAATACATCTGTTTACAATTCCAGTCAAATTTATTCAGCATTTTTTATTCGGCATATATTTTGTAACATTTAATCTGATCGGATTAAAAAACTGTCGGATCAAGTGTTTTGCATCATTAATTTGACTAAATGTACAAATACTTTACACTTTTTTGGGAATTAAGTTATGGTAAAAACTTTTTTCATTTTATTAACCATATCACATTTTTTGTTTGGTTTTACAAATTACTATGTAGACAATTCAACCGGAATTAATGGTGACGGGTCCTTTGAAAATCCATTCAATTCCATTAAAAGAGGTTTCCAGAAACTACAACCAGGAGACACTTTGTTTATCCGCGGTTCCGATAACGGGCCAGCCCAAATTTACCAGGAGGAATTGAGTTTGGGTTCTTCCTATCCTTCTGGTACTGCCCAGGCCAAAATTGTGGTTAAGGCTTACAGCAAAGAATTGGTGCGCATCGTGCCTGCTTCTTCCTTCACCATCTACACCGCCCATTGGACTTTTGAAGATTTGATCTTTGACATGGATGGCAAAGATTATGATTTGATTAAACTGAAAGGCGATTTTGTTACCTTCAGAAATTGTGAATTTACCAATGGCCAAAAAGATGGTTTTGATATTGCCGGAGCCAGCGGTACGCTGATTGAACATTGCATCATCCACAATTTTGTACGCGCAGACCAATACGACGCTCATGGCATCATTTTGGATGGCGGTGTGGATAATGTCATTCGGAACAATGTCATTTTTGATTGCAAGGGTGACTGCATTCAGCTCTACAAATCTGAACAAAATTATGGCACTTTAATTGAGGGCAACGATTTGTACACAACCCTGGGTTCCAATTCTGAGAATGCCATTGATGTTAAGGCAGCCCGTAATCTCCGAATTCTCAATAATAAAATGCATGGTTTTCATGTTTCCAAAGGGAGTGATGGTGTAGCCCTAAAAATCAATAAAGATTCCGACGACATTCTCGTTTATGGAAATGATATCTATGAGAGTAATGGTGGCATTCGGGTTACTGGTAGCGATGTAGACACTATTCGCATTGAACGTAATGTAATTCACGATCTACATGCAGATGGTGGGGATATTTCAAAATATGGTTATGGCATTCAATTTGATGGGGTCAACTATGTTTTTCTGATTAACAATACAATCGCCAATCTCCCAGGCCCCTTATTCTGGATTGCCAGTGGAGGCGCTACGCATCTAACCATGAAAAACAATCTGTTTCACAACACCAATAAATTCAAAGGCACAACGTCAGACTTTAAAGGTAATGTAATTATTGATTACAACGGTTGGTTTCAGTGTCAGGAAACCATACCCAGTCCCCACCAGGTATTAGGCGATGATCCGTCATTTGTGGATGAAATTAACTATGACTATCACCTGCGCGATGGTAGTCCGGCCATCGATGCCGGAGATACAGAAAGTGGCTCTGATTTTCCAGGTGGCAGAATAGACCTGGGAGCTTTTGAATTTCAGGGAACCACCTCACTTGATTTAATTCCTCCCCACCAACCCGAAAATTTAAGGATTAACTGCTACCCGAATCCCTTTAATCCCGATACGATTCTGGAATTTGTTCTGTTGCACAGTAATGATGTAAAACTTGAAATCTTTAATATTCTTGGTAAAAAAATAGACACCTTAATGGTTGGTTTTCAAAACCCTGGATATCATCGTTTCCACTGGCGCCCGGAAAACTTGCCGGCAGGCATCTATTTTGCCCGGTTGCAGGTTGATCAACAAATCAAGGTTAAATCTTTGATCTATCTCAAGTAGTTAGATTTGCAATCATATTGTACCTTCCTTAAAATTATTTCATGAACAATTTCCATTATTTAATTTTTGATGAATATCTGTTGACATCGCATTTATCCATTTTTAAGGGGTATGCAAACATTTTGGAGCAAACGTAAAAAATCTATTTTTATTAATTTATTAAAAATGGCTGGGAACCAAAATGATATTATTTAAACGATTCACCTTAATTTTATTCTTCATTATTTTTTCCTCTTCTGCAATGCTTAAAGGTGCAAATTTTAAAAACTTTATTCAAAAGCAAGAAAATTCAAAACTATTAAAAAACAGTCAGTGGGCTCTGCTGGCTTTTGATACCAATAGTGGGAAAAATATTATTGATTACAACAGTCATTTTGCGCTTGCCCCGGCGTCCTGTCAAAAGCTAATTACCACTGGGGTTGCACTCAAGTTACTGGGGCCGGATTTTAGGTTCAAAACACAAATTCTGGCCAATGGCACGATTTCCAGTGAGGGAATATTAAAAGGTGATCTTATCCTAAGAGGTAATGGGGACCCTACTTTAGGATCAAAAATTGTAAAAGGGAGTTTGTCGCTTGATTCGTTAATGCTGAGTTGGGTACAGGCTGTTAAACGAAAGGGCATTCTCTCCATCTCCGGCAATATTGTTGCTGATCTTTCCCTTTTTGAAGCCAAACCTATCCCTGACGATTGGATGTGGGTTGATATTGGTAATTATTATGGTGCTTCTTCGCCTGCACTGACCATCCATGACAATCTTTATTACCTGATTTTTAAGCCCGGCCCTCGGAAAGGATATCCGACTCAAATTCTGGGTATGCAACCGGTTATTCCCAACCTGACTTTTGAAAACCATGTCCTGACTGGTGCCAAGGGAAGTGGTGATAATGCTTACATCTTCTGTGCTCCGGGCCAGTTCAAGGCCAAAGTTTTTGGAACTATTCCTGCCGCTGTTGATTCGTTTAAAATAAAAGGTTCTATTCCAGATCCTGCATTGTTTGCCGCTCAACTGTTCTTAAAAACATTGGAGGAGAACGGAATAACGGTCAATGGACAAGCCCTGACAACACAGACGCCACTAAAGCAATCTAAGCAACATTTATTGACAGAAACGGTTTCCCCACCCTTAAAAGATATCATCGAACAAATCAATAAACGCAGTATTAATCTGTACTGCGAACTACTGGTCAAAACACTTGCTGTTGAAAAAAATGGTAAAGGCAGCACGCAGCAGGGATTGAAAATTATCAAACAAACGTTGAAAGAGATGG
>CAYNLJ010000107.1:0-6578 GCA_964398005.1 uncultured Caldithrix sp.
TAAAATTTTTGTAAAGCCAAATTAGGTTTTGGAAGAAGACTGAAAATGAGGGTGTGCCTGGTTAATTGGAATTCAAAACGTCGGTTAAGATTTTGTTTAATTCTTCCAGGGTAAATGGTTTATTAAGCCGGGCAATAAATCCCTGATCCCGATAATTGGCCAGTGTACTGTCAGTGGAATAGCCGCTGGCTACGATCACCTTGGCCTTTGGGTTCAGCTTTAAAATTTCAACCACGGCTTCTCTGCCTCCCATTCCCCCGCGAACCGTCAGATCCATGATAACGGCATCAAAGGGCTGTTCCTGTTCCAGATTCAGCTTATATTTGTTGATAGCTTCCTGTCCGTCTTTGGCAAAATCTGCTTCAATTTCCAGCATATCTAAAAAGCTGCCCATCAAATCTCGGATGTATTCTTCATCATCCATCACCAGAACCCGTTTGCCCTTAAAAGAGACGATGTCTGTTTTTTGCTTGCTGTCCTTAAGTTCAGCTTCCGGTTGGGCTGGCAAAAAGATGGTAAAAGTGGTACCTACACCAAGTTGGGAATCAACGCTGATAATGCCCCCATGCTTTTTAATAATGGCATAGCTGGTGGCCAGTCCCAATCCGCTGCCTCTTTGTTTGGTCGTAAAATAGGGATCGAAAATTTTGGGCAAATTTTCTTCGGTGATGCCGTGTCCGGTGTCGCGGATCTGAATTTTGACAAAGTATTCACCCTTTAATTCAGGTTGCATGATTTCTTCTCGTTTGCAATTTTGGGCAATGGTGGTTAAAGTGCCACCGCCGGGCATGGCCTGGATGGCATTAATCACCAGGTTGTTGATAACCTGATTGATTTGTCCTTTGTCTGCTTCAACCGGCCATAAATCTTCAGCGATTTCAAATCTGGCTGCCACTTTTGAACCACGCAGGGCAAATTCTACGCCTTCGGTTAAAATATTTTTTAATGAAATTGTTTCCTTAACGGGTTCTCCGCCTTTGGCAAAAGTGAGTAACTGCTTGGTGAGTTGGGAAGCATTCAACGAGGCTTCTTCAATACCATCAAGATATTTCTTTACGGAATCGCTCTTCCCCAGATTTAATTTAGCCAGTTGAGCATTGCCCAAAATTCCTGCTAAAATATTATTAAAGTCATGGGCAATGCCGCCAGCCAATAAACCAATAGATTCCAGTTTCTGGGATTTAAGTATTTCTTCTTCCAGTTGTCTTTCAACACTTACATCTCTAAAAACCCAAACATATCCGGAATCCTCTTCATTTTCTGATTCAATCTTTGACCAGCTGATATTCAGATGTTTTATGGGTAAATCCCCATTAGGCTTAAAAATTGCATAAAAATGAGAAGAAACATCCTTTTGCCCTTGCCATTGCTTGACGTGATCCGGCAGCTTAATCGTCTCATTGGTGGCTTCATCTCTTAAGGTGATGATTTGAGCCAGAGGTTGATTGAGGGCGTTTTGGGCAGACAGGCCAAACATCTTTTCTGCACTTTTATTCATTAAAAGAATTTTGCCTTCAAGATCTGTACGAATGACTGCATCTGCAATGGCTTTCAGGGTAACTTCCAGTTGTTCCCGTTCTTTTTTTAAGGAAAGCTGAGCCCTTTTACGCTGTTCTGTCTCTTTCTTCAGAAGCTTGTAACTTTGTCGGATATCCTCGGTCCGTTCCTGAACTTGTAGTTCCAGAAGCTGGTTTTTCTTCTTTAAGTAAGATTCTCTGGCCTGGATAATCACCAGCACCAACATAATGGCCAAAATTATTAAAATGAAAACAAAAAATGGTGATTTGTACCAGGGCGCTGATATGATGAACGAAACAGACCGTTGGGCTGCAATTTGATGGGAAAAGGGATTTATTAAAAATAAATGAAAAGTGTACTTGCCATTGGGTAAATAGGAATAATCAACAAAATCGATATTTTTATCTGTTAAAAATACGGTATCCTGACCAAACCCCTGCATCCAATAGGCAAAGTTGAAATGAGGACCGTTTCCAAAATTAATTTGTTTAAAATGAAATCTTAACGAATTATTGGAAAAGGGTAAAATGATTTGAGATGGAAAGGGATAAGTCAGTAAGGAATCTCTTGACGTTATCTGTGTGATAAAAAATTTGGGGAGAAAATCCGGATAGTTTAATTGCTTTTTGTAATGAACCAAACCCTCCACACCACCAAACCAGGCCTCATTATCATTAACCTGGTAAACGGCGCCCATATTAAATTCAGTACTGATTATTCCATTTTTAAGATTGTAAATTCGAATGCGACCTTTTTTAACCTGGTAAAGTCCGTCACTGGTTAATAACCAGGTCATTGAATCCATGGGTAGCACATCCCAGACGGTTTTATTCAAATATAAGAGAGGGGAAAATTGTTGTCCATCCCATTGAAAAAGCCCCTCTGAAGTGCCAACATAGAGGATGTTATTTTTATCTTCACGCACAGAGTAAATCTGTTTTAATGAATCCGGTAGATTAAGCGGTTTCCATTGAAAATCCTCCAGCAAAAAAGCACCATCGCCGTTGGTACCAATAAACAGACGCCCCGCTTTATCTTTGGCGATTCCCCAGATGGAAAATCTTTCTTTTGATTTTAGATTAAATGAGTAATCTACAATCGCTCCATTTTTATAAGCAAAAACCTTCGAATTAGAAACGATAAAATATGTGTCGCCGATTTTTTTGATGCGGCGAATGGCTATGTCTCTGAAAAAATTGGTAATTTTATTCCGGATGATTTTTTTCCCGTCAAAGAGGTAAAGACCCCGGGCCGTACCAATCCATAATTTGCGATCAATGGTTTTTAAGGAAAAAATGGAATTACCGGAAAATATACTATCAGGTATGTTAACCTTAACAAACTTTGAACCCTTTAATTTAAACAGTCCGTCGATTTTTGTGGCAACCCAGATTTTGCCATCCGGCCCTTTGGATATTGCCCGAATGTAAGTATCGGTTAATCCGCTCTCTTTGCCAAAATTTTCAAAATTTCGGTTAGGGTAAATAATTAATCCTTTGTAGGAACCCAAAAACAGAGTCCCGGATTCATCGATTAATGTGGTGCGTGAATAGAAACTTTCGTTAGCATGTAAAATTTCTATCAACTGATCATCTTTAAAATGGAACACACCGCCCGGTTTGGAAGCAAGATTGACCCAAACTTCCTGATCGTTGTTTGCATAAATATAAGAGATAAATGACTGTGGAATCAGCTTCTTTAATTTCCGGGTCAACGAAGGGTTGCCGTGAACATAAAGTCCATACCTGGTACCTACCCATACCTCTCCGTTTTTCCTTGCTAAAATTGACCTTATTTCATTGGAGGGCAGACCATCTTTTGTTGTTAAGTGAAGCACTTTCTGAGATTGATCGAAAGCTTGCAGGCCTGATTTGAAACTTCCCAACCAATAATGACCCTGGTAATCTTTGGCGGCGCTAATTAGCGGTCCCGCACATCCGCCATCCGTATCACTGATATGTAATTTTAACGAATCATGCTTAATTACGTAAAGGCCGCCGGGTTCTGCACCGATCAGTATCTCATTATCATAGGTTTTGATCAAAAAGTTGATGTGTTCAGAATGCAGCGAGCTGTCGATTTTTACTTTTTTTATTTGTTTATTGCTTAGTTCCCATATCCCTTTATCTACAGTCGCAACCCAAAAGATACCCGGACTTTTCTCCACGATTCCGGTGATGATGCGAAACGGATAGCCATTTGTCTGATTGAAAACTTCAAAAGAGTAACCGTTAAATTTTGCCAGCCCCTCATTGGTAGCAATCCACAAAAAACCATAGGAATCCTGCATTAAAACTGTAATAATCGATTGAGGCAGACCATCATCAACAGTGTAACGCATGTAAGGATAGTTCGGCATGCGGACCGATTCAGAAAATAATAATCCGTTACCATTCAGAAAAGCAAGTAATATGAGGAAAGATAAAATTCTGCTGATCATTGGTTCTATCTAATTTGTTACACTTTTGTTAAATATGTAAATCGGCAGAGATTTAGATTTATTTAGCCAATTCACAGCAGATTAACTTTTTATTTTGAGAAAAAGCAAATTGAAGAAATTATGGAAGTAAATCTCTCCCTCTCTTTTGTAAAAGAGGGAGAGAAAAAGTTTAAAAAGAGTGGATTAAAATTTAATCCAGCGGATGATTTCTGGAAATGTAGGCCGTTTGCCATACATTAAGATTCCTACTCTAAAAATTTTGGCTACCAGCCAGATCAGTACCGCGATGGTTAAAATGAGTAAGCTAATGGAGAGAACAATCTGAAAAACCGGCGGATTGGCCAGATTAATCCGTGCAAACATGATGATGGGGGAGAAAAAAGGAATCAGGGAAAGAGTTGTAGCAACCGTAGAATTTGGGTCTTTGACAATGCTACCGATCATAATTAGCGGAATGATCAGCATTACAACTAAAGGTGATGCCAGACTTTGTGCTTCCTGATCGGAATTAACAATGGCTCCAATAGCTGCATAAAGGGTAGAATACAGAAAATATCCTAAAACATAAAAGAGAATAAAGTACAGAAAAGTGGTGGGACTTATGGTGAAAGATTGGACTGGTAAAAATTTACCCGAGGCAAAAGCCAGGGCCAGTCCCACGCTAATCCAAATGACGTACTGAGTAATGCCAACCGCTCCCTGACCTAAAATTTTACCGGTCATGAATTGGCGGGCATTGGCACCGGAAAGGATAGTTTCTACAATGCGAGAATTTTTCTCCTGAATAATGCCCCGCATGATAGCTGTGGCGTAGATGATAATGGTAAAATAGATGATAAAAATAAAGACAAAGGTTGTAAAATATTCACTCATAAATCCGCTTTTGGATTCCTCGCGGCCACGCATGACTTTGGTAGTTTCCAACTTGACCGGTTTGATTAGCTTGTTAATAAGTTCCGGTTCCAGACCGGAAGCCAGCAATCGATGGTTGGAAACCAGCTTGGATAGTGTGTTCCTGAAACGGGAGACCATGTCAAAATCACCCACATTGCGGGCGTAAAGATCCGCCTGGCTGATGGAATCAATATTTTGTGGAATCACTAAAAGTACATCTATCTTTTCGTCTTTGATCAATTCTTTTTCATCCGTTAAAATTTGATCAATATTCTGATTCCTTAACTCAATATTGGTTAATACGTATTTGGTTTTACCCGTTTTTAAGGTATCATCCAAAGCCTGACGCAGTGGTTCGAACAGCCAGCCGGCCTGGTCAATAACATGCACCTGCACCTGTTTTTTAGTCTCCATCATCATCAACACGGTGGGCAGTACGGCCATGGCAATCATTAAAACCGGCATTAATACAGTTAAAATGATAAAACTCTTTTTAAAAACGGCTTCTTTGTATTCGCGTTTAATGATGGTCATTATTTTACGCATTTTTCTCTCCTCCTTTTACCAGGCTGATGAAAATTTCGTTTAAAGTCGAGCGTTTGGCCTGAACACGGTAAATTTCAATTTTGTTGATTAATTCTTTAAGTAAATCATTCACGGTGTTACCGTCTTTCAACTGAATTTCAACAAAATTACCAAAATCGTTAAAACTTTCGACCATGGGCAGGTCTTTAATCAGTTGACCATCGCCTTTGTATTCCAATTGCACCGAATTGTGTCCATAATGCATTTGGATTTCATCAATCGGGCCGTCAAGCACCTTTTCTCCCTTGTTGATCAGGTAAACGTGATCACAGATTTTTTCAGCTGCCTCCATCATGTGGGTGGACAAGATCAGTGCTTTGTCCTGCTTTTTAAATTCAAGCATGATTTCCTTGACCAGGTTAACATTAACCGGATCAAGGCCGGAAAAGGGCTCGTCCAAAATGATAAATTGTGGATCATGTAGAAAGGAACCGATTAATTGTACCTTTTGCTGATTACCTTTGGAAAGTTCTTCCACTTTGAAATCACCCATGGTAGCCAGATCAAAACGCTTCAGCCAGTAATTGATCTTTTCATCTAACTGTCCACTGTCCACATCGTGCAGTTCGCCTAAAAATTTCAGAAATTCCCGCACTTTCATTTTAGGGTAAACACCGCGTTCTTCCGGCAGGTAGCCTATCCGGGGCTTGAGTTCATCGGACATGGATTGACCGAACAGGGTGATTTTGCCGGAATCGGGCATGATGATGTTCATAATCATGCGAATGGTGGTTGTTTTGCCGGCTCCGTTGGGCCCTAACAGCCCGTAAATTTTACCGGTCTCAATGGAAAAACTGACCTCTTTCACGGCATGCACATCGTCAAAAGACTTGCTGACATTTTCAACTTTAAGGACTTCCATTAATTAGCCTCCTTTGATTTACAATCATCTGGAATTAGGATTAAAATACAAATTGTAAAGCATATTATTCAATCAAATATTAAAAAATTTAGAGATTAAAACACTTGGTTTTTCTGGTTAACAGTACACAGTGTAAGACCAGCCCGACCCGCTCACTCGGGACAATAAAATATTATTGAAAGAAATAAGCAAAAGAACACTGATGACACAGATTACACAGATCAGCACGGAAGAGTAAACCAAATAAAGTAATTTGAAAAATCCGTGGTCATCCGCGTT
>CAYNLJ010000108.1:0-633 GCA_964398005.1 uncultured Caldithrix sp.
CTTTTCGAAGTTTCTCTTCAATAGCCCCCAGCATCAACTGGGGGAAAGCTAAGGCAAATTAAAATTTTGGATTTAGCGTTAAATTCTAATTTTAAAGTATTTGCGGCTAAAGCCAGATTATTGGGGGGAGTCGTCCTAAACCACTATCTAAAGATAGTGGCAATTGAGCTATTTGCTGAACCATTAATTTATTCCATTACTAGAGATGCGATTTTAATATTCCTTGATCAATTGACATTAGACTTAACGAACATTGAAAAATTACTGGCTCAATAACCTCCAGCTTCAGCTGGGGGAAAGGGAAAACAACCAGAAAATAAGGGCTTCAGCTCTAAACTTACTCAACTAAAACCTTTCGGCTAAAGCCGTTTTTGTTGGGCAGAGCTACTTTAACCACTATCTAAAGATAGTGGCAATTGAGCTATTCTTCTTGACGATTATTTGAATAAAAACTTTATTATGTCTTATTGTACTTTTTCAATCTATATTAGCTTCTTCCTATTGAAAAATTACTGGCTCAATTCCCCCCTGCTTTAGAGGCTGTGTGAAAGGGAAAATCACCAAAAATAAGGGCTTCAGCCCTAAACTTAAATCCAAATTAAACGAAAAAAAATTTATGAAACTAAATATTTT
>CAYNLJ010000108.1:643-6569 GCA_964398005.1 uncultured Caldithrix sp.
CGAACATTGAAAAATTACTGGCTCAATAACCTCCAGCTTCAGCTGTGGAAAGGAAAACCACCAAAAAATAAGGATTTCAGCCCTAAATTTAAGATCCAATTTAAACGAAAAAATATTAATGAAACTAAATATTTTTCCGACCGTAGATAATGTAAGCACTTCTTTGAACACCCCTGCTCCATTGGAGCAAAATACCGATGGATTTTTCCATCGGTATTTTTAATTGGAACATTTATTGATCAATCTTCGTTGCAAAAATAGAATTAAATTTTTTGCAGGAAGCCTCAGGTCAGTCACTGCTCTCAGACCTGTAACATGGATGCCTAAATTTTTTTTAATTTTTTCTTCCATTTACCGATATTAACATTAGCGGTTTTGGGTTTTAAAAAATTGCTTGTACAATTGCCGCTTAATGTGCGCTTCTTTAAAGAACCCTGATTATTAATTTTATTAAACAATGGAGGCCCCATGAACCTGATCATGTTTATGATCCAAAAATTGAAAAGTCTGCCCTCCTATTTGTACAGTGCCTCTGCTCTGGTCTTAATCGGTGCAATTGCCTATCTTGATTCAATGACACATTTCCCTCTCTTTATTGCATACTTGTTACCGATGAGTTTGGTCGTCTTTGTTGCGCCCAAAGTCCAGAGCATCCCGATTAGCTTTATCTCATTTGCAGCCTATGTAATGGTTAACCTTAATTTTAAAATTTCAGATCCTCCATTAACTGAATTGGCCACCAATGGAATATTGTTTTTTGGAATTGCCTTTTTAGAACTTGTTTTAAAAGAACAGATCGACTTGAATCAACTTTATCGTTTTCAGGATGAGTTAACAGGGGGACTGAGTAAATCGCTTTTTTTACAGAGGGCAGAAGAAGAATTACATCGTAGCCATCGCTATAAACGCCCGATTACGCTGGCGTATCTGGATTGTTCCACTTTAAAAGCAGTACGGGAAAACCAGAATTTCAAAAAGGAAAGAGAAATACTGCAACACATTGCCCGAATTATGAGACAGAACCTGCGAAAAACGGATCTTTTCACGCGCGTAGATGAAGATAATTTTTTGATTATGTTACCAGATATCAATGCCGGTGGGGCACGCACGGCCTTACAAAAAATTCAATCGCTTATTCGTCTGAAAGCCATTGCCGCCAACTGGCCATTGGAATTCAACATTGGTGCCATTACCTTTAATCAGCCGCCTCTGGATATGCAATCTGTACTGGAATCGGTCAGTTCTATGGCTCATACGCAATCCGATGATGGTAACTTTTTGCAGCACCAACAGCTTTACAATTAAGGTGTTTCTTGCGTAGGACAACGAGATAAAATCAAGTATAAGAGTGTAAGAGTTTAAGCGTTAAGAGTTTTGACCAGGAAGGCTTGCCCTTGCGATACAATAAGTATTGTTTTACTCTTAAATTCAAATGTCCGCGGCGCGAACTGAAGTTTGCGTTGCAGAATTTCATTGCCCTTTCTGAAAAAGTTGCAACAAAATAGTCGTCGCCCACCTCAGATTAAGCCCACAGCTACAAATTTAGAGAATAACAATAAATTTCATCGTCAACAAAAATCCGGTGTGTCAAAAAAGTTATTGCATATTCTGAGGTACACGGACTTTACTTTTCACCACAAAGGCTTCACGGTAACCTAATTTGCGAGCTAACTCACGGGCATTTTCAGCCTTGGTGCGGTCCGTAAAATCACCGATTCGAATTTTGTAAAAGGGGGCTTCGAAAATAAAATAGACCTTCTGTTTGTAAGGTTCAAAATCTGCCAATGCTTTCGTCTTCGTCATGGTAGCGGCTTCCACATTTCGGCCGGCAAAAATTTGTACGCGAAAGCCATCGACTTCATGGTAGGTGATCAGGGAATCCGGAATAGCTTCCCCACTTTGATTTTTATTGGAAGGCTGAACGGTTAACGGTTCCATGGCCTGATTGGCAATCCCTTCCATGGCATTGGTACGTTTAATAACAATATCATCATCATCCAGGCTGAGAGGATCAAAGGATTCATCAAACTGGCCTTCGGCCTCGGGTTGATTTATTCCTTCTTTGGGAGAGGGCGCCACTTGTTTTTTCCCCGCCGCACAGCCTGACCAAAATACCAGACTTACGGCAAAAATCATTAACGTAACAAAAACTCTCAAATAATTTCCAATGTATTTTGTGGTAACCATCCTGTTTTGCCATCCTCTAATTTAATTTCAAACCAATCATTACTTGTTCTTAAAATCATCACTTTGGTGCCTTCGTGAATCACAAAAATCTCGGTTGATTGATTTCGCGGTTCAGAAAACACCGTAACCGATGGTTTTAATATAACGCCATATTTTTCATTTTCAAAACGATAAGCTTTGTCGGCAAATAAAATGCCACTAAAAAGCAATAAAAGCAAACTGATCAGCACCAGGGGCTTTCCCCGTTCCTGCTTTCTTTGCTTCTTCCAGTACAAATGAAAGGCCAGGCTTACAATCGTTAACCAGAAAAAACCGATTAAAATCCAGGCCAGGGCGTTAATCGAGAAAGCTTTTAAAAGCGCTTCCCACCAGACGTTTAAAAAGAAGCGCGGTGGCTTTTCAATCTTGTCGATCAACCGACTTTGCAAGATCAACAAATTTTCTTTTAAGGCTTCATCATCCGGCATTAAGCGTTGCGCCCGTTCATAAAATAAGCGAGCCTTGCCCAACTGATTTGTTTTAAAATAGGCATTGCCTAAATTGTAGTAAAGTTCGCCGCTTTCGTAACCAGCCTGCAAAATTTTCTGGTAGAATTCAATGGCCTGCTGGTAGTTGCCCTGTTGAAAAGCGGCATTGCCCTGTCGGAACAAATTTTCTACATCCTGCGGCTGCGCCAAACTAACTGCACTTACTAAAACAACCAATAACCAACTTTTCAGCAAAAACTTCATTCGCATCATATCCATTTCTCTAAACTGGTTAAAACGTTTTTTGCCCGATCGTAAAATTTACGCCGTTCTTCTTCGGAGTCCGGAATATTGGCAAATTGTCTGAAATCGGCTTCTTCAAGTACGCTGATGTACTCTTCGACCACCTGTGGTTCAATCTTTCTTTCCGTTAAATGTTTGCGCACATTGGGCGTACTGAAATCACTCAGGTCAATATTCAGTTTATCCCGCACAAAGCCCTGCAGCGCATTGCTTACCGCTTTGTAAAACTGATCGTAGTCGCCGGTTTTTAACAAATCATGCGCTCTGGAAAGCTGTTTGGCTGCCATGCGCCCGGCTTTTCGGCTGCGCAGTAACCGTTCATCGCCACTGATTCTGGCCTGGTAATCATTCACCAGTACAAAAACAATCAAAAAGAGGAAACCAAAGCCCAACATGCCCCAGAATTTAAAAGTGCGGTAAATTTTGTAGCCGATGGGCCTGAATTCACTAAACTCTTTAATAAAACGAATATCCTTGCCAATCAAATCAACATAACGCTGATCCAGCGAACCACCGCCAATTGGTTGATTCAAAGCAACGTTTTGTGTTCCTGTTACATGCAATGGAATTGCTTTGCTTTTTAAGGTGACATACTTTTTCAATTGCGGATCAAAATAACTGAACGTTAACGGTTTAATTAAAAAGTCACCGGCAACACGCGGAATCAAGATCACTTCAGCTGTTTTTTTACCGCGAATAGCAGCGCCTACATTGTCCAGCTGGGTTTTAATTTTGGGATCGTATTTTTCGATATCCGGCGGAACGATGACATCCGGGATGTTGACCATTTTAATGTTGCCCTGTCCGGAAATATTAATCTTCAGCGAAACGGCATCATTGGCTTTGACATTATTCTTATCGATATTCACATTAAAATCGAATTTGCCTACGGCGCCACTGAAATCGGCCGGTTTGCCTTCTTCCGGCAGATCCAGCACCGTAATCTTAATCGGCTTGCTGCTTAAGGTTTTCTGAATCACACTGCCAAAGGGATCATCAAAAAAGCTGTCAAAAATGCTTCGTGACCGGCGCTGCACGCGCGCTTCAACCAGCACAGAAATCGGTTCCAGCGTTAATTCACCGCTTTGCGTGGGGAAAATGGCAATTTTACGAATGGTTGCCACATTGTAATTTAAGCCATTGACAATTTCGGTACTGATGGTTGGCTGTCCCGGCATCTCAAATTCTTCAGTCCAAAAGCCCGGATTGGACGGTAGCTTTTGAAAATCGTAGCCGCTGACGCTGACTCTGAAATAGAGTTTGTAGGCCACAATGATCTGTTCACCGACATAGGCCTTACGTTTGGAAACATCGGTTTTCAGGTAAATACTCTGGCCGATTAAATCCTGGTCGGTTCTTCTTTTGGGCGCCTTTTTTTGCGGTGTCGATGCCCGGGGACTGGTTTGAGGTTGATCGACCACCGTGATGGTAATGGAATTGCTTTTTAAAACTTTGCCCTTGGCTTTTACCGTCGCCGGTGGAATTTTTAACTGGCCTTTTTTCTTTGGTTGCAGATAATAGGTATGAACCTTTGTTGCCGACATGCGGCCATTAACAAACTGAATGCTGGTTGAAGTGTTGGGCCCCGAAAGCACGTAAAAATCGCTAAAATCGGGCGCCTGAGGGTCGGGCAACGAAGTAGATTTGCCGGAAATTTCGATGGAGTAGGTAAAATTTTCTTCAATCGTTACCTTGTTTTTTGAAACATAGGAACGAATTTGCAAATCCTGCCCGAAGAGAACTGTAGGCAGTCCGCAGGCAAACAATAATATTAAAAACAGAAAACTGTTCAACATCCGATTTTGATTTCTTTCAAGCATGATCATCATCCAATTTACCAGTCTTTTTCTACCTGTCTTCTACCGGCCGGTACGCGCATGTGTTCCTTTTTAAATTTTTTATTTTCCTCTTTTAATGCGCGTAAAATACGTTCGGCTTCTTCTTTGGTCATCTCTTTTTTCTTATCTGCTTTGGCCTGCTGTTGTTGCTGATTTTCTTTTTTATCCTGCTTGCCTTCGTTGGCCTTTTGTTGCTGCTGTTGCTGTTGTTGTTGCTGTTTTTGCTGATCCTGCTTTTTCTGTTGCTGGTTTTGTTGTTGTTGCTGCTGCTGTTGTTGTTTTTTCTTTTGTTCCAACTTTTCCTTTAAAGCTTTTAAATAGGGATCATCGGGAAATTGCTGCAAGCCCTGATCCACCGCCTGAATGGCCTGTTCTAACTGGCCACGCACGTACAAATTGGCGCCCAGATGAAAATATTCCATGGCATTCTGTGAAAAACCGCTGGCCACTAAAACAAGCACAAAAGCGAAAACAATCCCGATTTTTTTCATATTTCCTGAACACCTAAAATATCTACCACATCTTTAATCCGCTGAATAAAATTTTGAAAAGCCGCCACCGTTTTGTCTTTTTTAAGACCATCTATCATTAACTGATAGGCATCTTTGTAGCGACGTTGATCTACCAATTTTTCTGCCTGTTCTTTCAATTTTTTAGCGAACTCCGAAGGTTCGATGTTTTTGTTTTGTTGATTTGGTTGCTGCTGTTGTTTATCGGCCATCTCCTTCAGTTTGGCCCGGGCCAGTTCCAGATTGTATTTGGCCTGAAAATCGTCCGGTTTCAGTTCCAGCGCTTTTTTGTAGGCTTCGATACTCTCTTTTAATTTATTCTGCTGAAAGTAACAATTTCCAATATTGTAGAAGGCTTTGGCGCTTAAATCAAGATCTTCGCTGCCCACCACTTTTTGGTACGCGTCGATGGCTTCTTTGTACTTTTTTAATTTGTAAAAGGCATTGCCTTTGTTAAAAATGGCGATTTCGTTCAGCGGATCATCCAACAGTGCATCCTGGTATTGGGCCAGGGCCTGTTCATACTTGCCTTCCCTAAAAAACTCATTGCCTTTATTAATTTTACTACGAATGCTGTCTGCCTGGGCCCACTGTTGCAAGCCCAGAACCAGCAAACTAATAA
>CAYNLJ010000109.1:0-6564 GCA_964398005.1 uncultured Caldithrix sp.
CAACAGGAAAAAGACCAGCGTCTCGTCCTGTTGATCAGGAGAAGTAATAGTCTAACAATTCTGAGACCGCCGGGTCTGTGAAAAATTTTAAACCATTCCGGTTAGAAAGTGAAGGAGTAGCCCATGAAAGAGAAAATGCAACATATTAAGCGTTTAATCGATGAGGAAATTGATCAACGATTACAAAATGACAACCCGCTGATTGAAGCGCTTTATAAATCAGCCGCTTATTCTGCAGCAGGAGGCAAGAGAATTCGGGCTATTTTTGTGTTTTTCACCGGAGAACTTTTTGATGTTCCGCAAGAACGCCTGGTTCAGCCGGCCTGTGCAATTGAACTGATTCATGCCGCTTCTTTGATTATGGATGATCTGCCATACATGGATGACTCGCAATTGCGCCGCGGTAAACCGGCTAATCATGTGGTTTTTGGGCAGGATGTAGCTCTTTTGGCCAGCATCGGGTTGATTTCCGAAGGAATGCAGCTGGTGCTGTCTGACGAAAATTTGACGCCGGAGGAACGCCTGAAGGTTGGTCAGGTACTCAGTGCATCTTTTGGCTTTAACGGGCTGGCCGCCGGTCAGTTTGTGGATTTAAAGATTAAAGACAAACACGTCAACTTTGAAATCATTGAGTTTATCAATCAGAAAAAGACAGCTGCACTTTTCTCTGCTGCAGGAAAGATTGCCGCCATCATCGGCCATGCCGATGAAAAACAAACCAAAGCCATTCAGGATTTTTCCGACGATATCGGCTTTGCATTCCAGATTGTGGACGACATGCTGGATGTGATTGGCGAAGAAAAAGTGGTCGGTAAAAATCTTGAACATGATCGCATGAATTTTGTGAAGCTTGTGGGCATGGATGAGGCTAAAAAATATTTGCAGGAATATCATCAGAGAGCAGAAAAGGCGCTTGAAGTTTTTGGTGACAAGGCTAACGGCTTAAGAGAATTAAGTGACTATTTGATTCAGCGTGTCAGGTAAGTTGAATTTTTAACCTTTATTTTTTCATTAACAGACCTGCAAAGGCGGGTCTGTTTAAATTTTAAGACAGAATCAATGCATTAACGCTTCATTTTAATCGAAATGGTGGTCTCTGCTGGACTCCCTAAAAGGAACGGTCAGGCGCAGCTTTTGAGACCCTATGTTAAATTTACACTAAATTTTTTCAACAAAAAAGAATTCATTTCAAAAGTGACTTGAAACATATTGGTTTTCAAGAATTCCGTTTATAATTGCAAATGTGAATAATCTAACGCAGAGAGAACGGATGCTTAAATATATTGGCTGGCGGAATTGGGCTGTCTTCAGGTACAATTCGGTTTTTGAAAACTTATTTATTCTGTTTTTGATTGCCCTTATTGATCAGCACAAGGAACTTTTATTTTTAAGAGATAGCCTGCTTTTCCTTCTGTTCAGTATTTTTGCCACAACGTATGGATACCTGATTAATGATTACTCTGATATGGAACTGGATCGGTTACATGGCAAGTCCAATACTTTTGAAGAAGATTCAAAACAGAAAGCCGGGCTTATTGTCGTATTAACCTTACTGCTGGCTTTACTGACCAGTATTCCTTTCTGGAACCGACCCTATTTTGTCGGATTGACCATCTTCTGGTTTTTAATTACTACTTTTTACAGCTTACCTCCCATTCGATTAAAGGAACGGGGAACGGCCAATATTATTTTTGTGGTGATGGCTCAACGGTTATTGCCTGTTTTAATCCTTTTTTCCGTTTTCACTTTTTGGTCTCATGCCCTGGTAATTACCATTCTAATTTATGTTTTCTTTCGGGGACTTTCTTCAGACCTCAATCATCAACTGGAAGATTATGAAAATGATCTGCAAACAGGAACCCGAACGTTTGTGGTAAGTAAAGGTTATCAGAGGGTGCAAAAGATATTTTGGGTTAGTTTGCATCTGGAAAAATTTTTGCTTGTTGTTGTTCTAATCCAGGCTTCATTCCTTTTTCATTTTAAACAGCCTGTTGCAAAATGGATTTGGGGAGTGACCCTGGCCATGTACCTTTCAGGGCTGCTATGGTATCTGCTTGATAAACGGCAATGGGAATTTAATCCATTTGATGCTGAAGTGAGAAGTTTAAACCAGTTTTTGCACCATGCCTATCCTTCGGTTGGTCTACCTGTGGCTCTGAATCTGATTTTAAGTATTGATTATTTACCCTATTTGTCATTGTTGCTTTTTCAGATTTTTTATCGTCGCTTATTTTCCCTTGAAATTTTAACCAATAATTTTCTGGTTAACTTATTAATGAAAAGTATGGGGAAAAAATAAATGCCTGTGGAGCAAAAGATATTTTCCAATAATAATCGCAAAATTAGAATTGCTTTTGCTGTTTCCATTCTTGTTATCACCCCACTTGGTTTTTTAACCAAAGCTTACCAGGGACCGCTGGCTTACTGGGTAAATAATTCATTAGGCGGCCTGTTATATGTAACGTTTTGGTGTCTGGTTTGGGGACTGGTAAATCCACAGTGGTCGGAAAGAAATATTGCCATAGCTGTTTTAGTGGTCACCAGCCTTCTGGAATTTGCCCAACTCTGGCACCCGCCGGTTTTAAACTGGTTGCGTTCTTTTTATTTGGGACAGGTTGTGCTGGGAACGACTTTTGTCTGGAGTGACTTTTTTTACTATGTTGTCGGGGCTGGATTAGGCTGGTGGTGGCTTAAACAAATAAAAACTAAAATACCCGTTTCTGCTTAAGTCTGTATTGTGAAAAGGGAAAAAGTGAATCCGCATTACTTTGAATGGTTCTACATTGATGTGCATCAGGAAGATGGTTATGATGTAGTGATTACATTACATACCCATCCCTTCATGTCGCAATTTGAAATCGGGATTTTTGATATTTTTATCTATTACCAGAACCAGCCGCTGTTGCACCGTTTTTTTGTCTTTCCGCAGGAAGAAATGCAACGGACTGGGGATTCCTTAATAAAAGTGGATAATCAGATTAAATTAAATTTTAAGATCGAAAAGTCCGGTGCTTTTCTGGATTTTGCACTCGACCCGGTTCATTTGCAACTGGAGTTGACACAACCGGAAATCAGTGGGTTGCCACTGACTGAAGAACTCTTTGAGGAAAATCAGGCAAAATCCTTTCAGTGGCAACTGCTCCTGCCGATGGCCAGGGCCACAGGAAAAATAAATATTCTGCCATCCGGTGAGCAAAGTTTAAAGCAATTGCCAATCGAGGGCATTGGCTATTTGGATTCGAATTACGGTAATATTAATCTCAAAAAGGAAGTGTCTTATTGGCTATGGGCCAAAATAAAATGGCAGGATGGTTTGCTCATTGCCGGGAAAGTGAAGACAAAGGATGGAAATATTCGAGATATCCTGGTGAAATACGGCCAGGGCGAGGTGGCGGTTGATCAGCAGGCCAGGATAGAATTTACCGGCCAGCAGTTAAACATTGACAGCGCTTTGGGGCAATATCAATTGGCTCTCAACAATGTAAAAGTCATTGATGATTTACGGTTTTTAATATCTACTGCTCCAAAGATTTTTTCATTACCAATGAAGGTCATTGAAGTACTGGCCGGGATTGCCGTGCAAAAGAAATCTCTAAAGTGGTTAACGCCCCTGTTAACCAATGGCCGTTATTTCAGAAAACGCTGGCTGGCTACTTCTAAAACCGGAGAAAAAGTAGAAATTTTTGGCGAAGAGATGTTTTTAAATGAGTAAGCAAATATTTAATCTTGAACGCGCCAGATCTGTAAAAAAATTTGGCCCCAAAGCGGTGAATCTAAGTCGTTTATTAAAATGGCATTTTAATGTGCCGGCCACTAAAGTTTTGAGTGTTGGGGCTTTAAGAGAAAAAATATCTAAAATTCCTGAACTGGAACATATTAATTTTGCTGCTGACCAAATTCAAAACAATTTGTCAGCCCAACTGCGGGTAATTAAAAACAACATACTATCTTTAGAATTAGATCTGGATTTACAAACTGAACTGGAAATACTCAGCAAAGAATGGCAGGCCAGGGGTATTACGAGCCTTGCCGTTCGCTCCTCGGCTCGTAGTGAAGACAGCCAGGCATTTTCTTTTGCAGGGCAGTTTATGTCGGTCTTAAATGTACCGCTGGAAGTTGAAGCCATCTGGCAGGCAATAAAAACGATCTGGGCTTCTTTGTTTGAACAGGAAGTCTGGAACTACAGCCAGAAAAACGAACTAAAAAATCTCAAACTTGATATGGCAGTCATTTTGCAGGAAATGGTACCGGCCGAATATGCCGGCGTTGCCTTTTCCAGAAATCCGGAACTCCAGGGTGGGGACGAACTGGTCATTGAATATGTTCAGGGATTGGGAGAACAATTGGTCAGCGGTGAAGCGACGCCCCGGCAATTAAAAATTGACCGAACGAAAATCGAAAGAAGCCTGCCTGCTGAATTCCCGTCTGACAGATTCAGACATTTAGTTGAAGAAATTCTGCGTCTGGAAAAGCTGGCCGGTACGGCTGTGGATGTTGAGTGGGCCTTTGCCAATCAACAATTTTTCTTTCTGCAATTCCGACCTGTAACCACCATGCAAAATATGATTCTCTGGACGCGCGAAAACGTAGGTGAGGTGATTCCGGATGTGGTCACTCCATTCAGCTGGAGTATTCTGGAACCAATGACCAACAACGCCTATCATTTCTTTTTAAAAAAGACAGGTATCCGATTGCAGGAAAAACGATTGTTCAACATTTACCGTGGGCTGGTTTATTTTAATCATAATGCTTATCAGGAAATGATCAGTCGTTTTTACCTGAGCCATTATCTGGTTCCGGGACGAAGTCTATGGAACAACGGATGGAATGGTCTCAAATTCGGCTGGCTGCTGCTTCGTTTGCTAAATTTCAGCAATAAACTTCCCTGGAAAATTCAAAAGGTAACAGTCGGGCAGGAAAAGAAATTTAATTCCTTTAAGCAAAAAACAGGAAACGCATTGCTGCAATCGGTAAAAATTCTGAACCGATTGATGAAAATTCATATCAGTACTACGATCCTGGCCGAACTTTACTACCAGCTGTTAGATAAATTTTGTCATGAAGCTTTAGAGAACAGTGAAATTCAGGCCAGCAAACTGTTGCAGGGTATCGGACAGATCGAAAGCATCAAACCAACGCTGGCCCTGTGGGAAATCGCTCACTGGGTCAGTGAAAACGAACGGTACCGACAGATATTTATCACAAAGGATGCAGATGAATTGATCCACTGGTGGGAGAACTTATCGGATTCAGACGTTTTAAAAAGAGAGTTGAATTTGTTTGTTGAAAATTTCGGCTATGCCGCCTTACATGAATTTGAAATAAGTTATCCGCGCTGGCGTGAAGATCTACATTACATTTTTAATACTTTAAAAAGTTACATTTCCACGGCGGATGGCTATTATTCCCTGAATAAGCAATACCGGCAAACGGAAGAAGATCGAAAAAAAATGATCGACCAGCTCCTCCAGGAATTGGAACAGGAAGGGAAAAAGTTCAAAAAAATCCTCTTCAACTACTTGCTAAATAAAGCAGAATATTTTAGCTTCCATCGTGAATTTCTAAAGCAAAACATTCTTAAGTGGCTGGATCTTTTAAAACAGCAATTAAATTTAATCGGTACCCAATATTTCGACAAAAAAGAGGATATCTTTTTTGTTCGCTTTGATGAACTTCAACGGCTGATGGCCGGTAAATTGCCTGAGGAGGAGTTGTTGTTTTTGATCCGGCAGCGAAAAAGCGAAAGAGAGAATTACCTGCGGGAACGGCAGCCATTCCAGATTAAACAGATTGGTGAAAAGTGGCTGCCGGTGTTGCAGGATGATTCTTCAGGGGCAGCGTTGATTGGAATTCCCTGCAGTGCAGGACTTGTGGAAGGCAGAGCCTGTGTAATTCTGGACGCGCAAAAAGAAGAAGAACAGTTCAAACCGGGTGATATTTTAATTACGCGGGCAACCAATCCGGGCTGGACACCATTGATGGCCATGGCCGGAGGCATTGTGACTGAAATTGGTGGCGCGCTTTCACATGGGGCAATTATTGCCAGAGAATTTAGTGTTCCCATGGTGGCAGCCGTGCCGAACGTTACACAAAAAATCAAAACAGGACAGTGGATTAAAGTAAACGGACAAATGGGAACGGTTGAAATCCTGAAGGAGGTTGTGCAGTAAGCATGAAGCGCATTTTGATTCTTCCCAGCGATCATGGTGGCGGGCGTGGACACGTGAGTCGGTGTATTTATCTGGCAAAAAAACTGAAAGCAGCGGGCGCACAGGTGGCACTGGTACTGGAGAACAAGCACTATGAACAGGGCATTGATGCCGGCATTAATACCTTCTTATTCGATACGCAGAAGGAAAAACTTTTAAAATTCCAGTTTAGAACCCCCTTTTGGCCGCGTATTAAAATGATCAATCCGCCGGAAAAGGAACCGGTGTTTTTGATGTTTTCCGGATTGGCCTACCAGGTGCCGAGGGATCAATACCTCTCCAGAGGCATTGTAAACCGGCGTTTTAACAAACTGACAAAAATAGTAGAACAATTTAAACCTGACTTATTGATTGG
>CAYNLJ010000110.1:0-6560 GCA_964398005.1 uncultured Caldithrix sp.
ATTAAAGTTGAGGTCAGGGAACTGTGAAAGTTGTTGTTCAAAGAGTTAAAAATGCAAGGGTTTCGGTTGATGGAAAAATCGTTGGTCAGATTGGTAAAGGATTAATGCTGCTCATAGGAGTAGCCCAACAGGATACCGAAGCCGATATCGAATTTGTGGCTGATAAATGCGTAAATCTGCGCATTTTTGAGGACGAACAGGGAAAAATGAATCGTTCATTGCTGGAAGTTGGTGGCGAAATTTTGGCTATTTCTCAGTTTACCTTACTGGGGGACACGCGCAAAGGCCGGCGACCAAGCTTTATCCAGGCGGCCGAACCAGAAAAAGGCAATGACTTTTATCAGAAATTTATTGAACGATTACGCAGCCATGGAGTAAAAGTGGAAACTGGTATTTTTGGAGCTATGATGGATGTGGAATTATTGAACTACGGTCCGGTAACCTTGATCGTGGAAAGTAAATAAAATTGCCGCAAATCGTTTCTGTTTGTAATATTAAACTTTTAATAAACACGGAATTAAAAAATGGATGCTGAATTCTGGTTAAAACTTTGGCGTTTTAAACTCACAAAATTTGTCCTGGCCTTTGTTGCCTTCGGTTTTATTGTGTTGTTGTTCGATAAAGTCATCATGCCCTGGTATGTGCGTCTTGGAGATGAATACGAATTACCCGATGTTGTTTCCATGAAAGTGGATGAAGCTCAGAAACTGTTGCAGGAAAAGGGCTTTGGCGTGGTGATTGCTGATTCGGTTTACGACGAAAACTTTGAACCGGAAACCGTAGTGGAACAAAATCCGGCAGCCTTTAGCAAGGTTAAAGAAGGCCGCCACGTTTACCTGACCGTCAGCATTGGTGAAAAACCGATCACCATGCCTAATTTGTTTTTTAAATCACCACGTGAGGCAGAACTTATTTTAAAGGCCAATGGATTACAGCTTGGTTCTCTCTATTACGAATATTCGGACCTGGCGCTGGAAAATGTGGTTATTGGCCAGTCCTTTCCCCAGGGGCAACCGGTGAAGAAAGGCAGCCGGATCGATTTGACCATTAGTTTGGGACCTTTTCCACAGAAGAAACTAATGCCCGATGTGGTCGGCAAGAGCCTGAATATGGCTAAACGTCAGCTTCAGCTACTGGGAGTACGGAATATTCGTATTGAATATGAAACCCGGGATGATATTTTACCGGAAACGGTTTTAAGCCAAAGTGTCAAAGCCGGCACATCAATTGAACAGGTTAAAGCGGTGACCCTAAGGGTCAGTAAATTACCATTGAACCAAAACAGTGGAGAGTAGTTTTGCCTTTTTTAGCACCTTCTATTTTGTCTGCCGATCTGTTGCGCCTGGCTGAACAGATTGAGATTGTTGAAAAAAACGGTGCGGATTTAATTCATGTGGATGTGATGGATGGGCACTTTGTACCCAATATGACTTTTGGTCCGGCCATTGTTAAGGCTATTAAAAAAGTAACCAAACTGCCCATTGATGTCCATTTAATGGTAACCAACCCGATGGATTTTGTGGAATGGTTTGCCGCAACCGGTGTACAATATTTAACGATTCATCAGGAAGCCTGCTGGCATCTGGATCGCGCGGTTAACCAAATTAAAAACTTGGGTTGCAAGGCAGGCATTTCCATTAATCCGGCAACACCAGTCAATACGATTAAGCATCTGCTGCATGATCTTGATTTGGTTCTGGTCATGAGTGTGAATCCGGGATTTGGAGGGCAAAAATTTATTCCCTACACCTTGGAAAAAATACGTGAACTGGCAGAATGGCGTTCACAGCTTAAAGCCGATTTCCTGATTGAAGTAGATGGCGGAATTGATGAACACACAGCCAAAGGAGTGTTGGAAGCCGGTGCGGATATTTTAGTGGCTGGTAGCGCCGTTTTTGAAAAAGAATCCATTGCCAAAGCCACACACAAATTAAAATCGATTGTCAAGGCTCAAGGGAGGGAAGTGTGAGTCAGACACTTCCCATGGCTCGATTAGTTCAACGAAAAGCCATTCATTTTGCAACCACTCTTATCCCACTTTATTATTATTTTACTCACGATACTCTTTTGGTAAAATGGTTAACTCTTTTTTTAGCAGTAGGATTTTTGATAGCCGATCTTTTGCGACTAAAATTTGCCCTTGCCAGGAAAATTTTTTTGAATATATTTGGATCAATGCTGAAAGACACTGAGTCGCTAAAGCGGTTAACCGGCGCAACAATGCTGTTTATCGGAATGGCAGCTACCGTTTTTTTGTTTAAAGAGAGACAGGCAGTACCGGCCTTACTCATGGTTTGCCTGGCCGACCCATTGGCAGGCATTATTGGTCAATGGAGAGGAAAGAGCGTTTTCTGGGAAAAAACACTGGAAGGCAGCGCTGCTTTTTATTTAACCGCTGCGGCCATCATTTTGATTTTTACCGATTACAGCTGGTGGGGCCTGGTGGTGTCTTTAATGGTAACGCTGTTAGAATTGCTGCCCCTGCCTTTGGATGACAATTTATTGATTCCTGTGGCCGCCGCCTATTTATTGAGTATCGGTTAGGGTGGGTCGAAAATGAAAACAAAGATTGAACAAAAAAGCCAAAACCGGTTTGTACTAAAATGACAATAGTTAGAAAAGGGATTTGGGAATGAAAAAACATAGAATTTATTTCTTGATCATATTTTTTGTGGTACAGTTTCTACAGGCCAGCGGCTTTAAAAAGTACGCCGGAGAATTTTTAGCCATTGGCGGGGGCAGTCGTCTCTCGGCCATGGGAGGAGCCGGTGTAGCCCTGGTTAATGATGTGTCGGCCGGTTACTGGAACCCGGCAGGGCTAAGTCTGGCTGATGGCTTCCAAATCCAGTTTACACACGGCAAGCAATTCATCAGCAGCATTCAGCATGACTATCTGGGCCTTTCTCATCCTTTAAATAATAAGACGACCCTCGGTTTTTCCCTGATCTATTTTACGGTAAATGGCATCAAAGACAGCCGTCAGGCTTTTAACGAAGCAGACAATAAAGTGGATTATTCGAAGATTCGAACCTTTAACACTGGTGATTACAGCTTGTTTTTTTCGGTTGCTCAAAAACGATCGGAACGTTTACGTCTGGGCCTTAATGTCAAAATGATTTATCGTGATTTTAATGTGGAAAATGCGTTGGGTCTGGGATTTGATTTTGGCTTGCAATACGATCTCTGGAAAAATTTAAAAGTTGGTGCCTTGCTGCGCGATGTAACTTCTACCATGATTGCCTGGAGTACCAATGAAAAGGAGTTCATTGCCCCTTCGTTACGGTTAGGGTTCAGCTACCTGTTTAATTGGACAGGCATGAATTTAAGCTTAAAACCTTCAGCCGATTTGCAATTTTTAATGGAAGGCCGCCAATATGCTTCCCAGGTTCACGTGGGACCTTTAAGCATGGATTCGTTCTGGGGGCTTGAAGTAGATTACCGGCACCTGCTAAGCTGGCGGGCCGGCCTGGATGATCTGCAGCGATTTAATACCGGTATTGGATTAAATATTCCTAAAGTCTCTTTTGATTACGCCTTCACCAATTACGCTTCAGAATTGGGGAATGTACACCGCATTTCGGTCCATCTATTTCTTGACCGTTTGTTTTAACAACAATTTACATTTTTCGGTGTAAGGGCTTTCGGCAAAATTTTCGGCCAATCGGTTACAAAGATCCTTTGCCCGGGCCGTGTCATTAAGGTATTTTGCATAAATGCGGGCGGCGCAGTAAAGGAAGTATGGGGTCTTTTCATTTACCGGTAACTGTGAAGCCAACAGGATGTAACTGCGTGCAGCAAATTCATATTTCTTAAATTTCTTTTCCAGTACATTGGCCATCGAATCGATTAAAACCACCACCGAAGAATCACCGGAATGTTGGTCTAAATTGACTCCCATTAAAGTAACGGCCTCTTTGTAACGATCGGCTTTAAAATACAATAGGATCAACCTTTTAAAAGCCTCATTATTCAATGGATGATCAGGAAAAGCATCTAAAAAGAGCCGGTAGTTGTCGATGGCGGCATTCAGTGAGTCAAGCCCAATTTCGTAAAGTTCAGCCAGATAAAATTGAGCCTCTGCACTGGTCGATTCTCCCGGAAAATGATTGATTAAATGAATGAACCCGTCCCGAGCTTCCTCATAGTCTTTAAATTGGTGATAGGCAAGCAATGAACTTTCAAACAGGGCCTGTGGAAAGAGAGAAGACTGTGGGAAAAGACTTTCCAATTTTTTATAATTACCATAGGCGTCAGGAAAATTTTTCTGACGCTTGTGCAGCGATCCTTTCCAATAGAGCAGCAAATCCCTGGGGTAAGAGGTGTCCAAGCAACTCTCTTCAAAAAGGATTAACTCATTCAACAAAGCCTGATCAAAACAGGGGAGATTGAGATTGAAAATAAAATGGAAAACACCAAATATTGCTTCTGTCAGGTTCTCAAAAAAATGATTTGTTTCCAGGTAATTTTCTATTGCCGGCTGACAATCTGCTAAACAAAGCAATGGCTTTTGTTCAAGAATTTGCAGAATATGCGCCTTTGCTTCCGGTGCCAGTTTCCCTTTTGGGTGCAAAGTACAAATTTTTAAGTACTGAATCAGAGCGTCGGAAAACTTTTGCTGATTTTCTAATATTTTGCCGTACATCCAGAAAATCTGATCGTTTTGGCTGTAAAAAGGATTTTGTTTTAAAAATTTTCGGAACTGATCAATGAGAAAAGAATCAAATTGATGGTTCTGATTTTCAAAAAACATTTGTTGTAAATAGGTAAGTTGAGTATTTGCCTGGGCTTCATCCTGAGCCCGGACCGGCACAAAGGTCAAGCATGAAAAAAAGATGATAATTAAAAGTTTTTTAAGCATTTTTAACATCCTGTTAATTTAGGGCCATTGGTTGAACAAACAATACTTTCTCATTTTGCACTTTAACTGTACCGGGTGGCGCTTTCCGGATGCGACTTACATAGCGCACCTGTGTGTACATGACCGGAACGGTTGAAGAATTTCGCGCTTTGCTGTGGGCGGCAGCAATACGCGCGGCCTGTTCAATAACATGTGTTGGTGGCATTTGTTGGCGATTGGGAACCCGGATGATCACATGCGCGCCGGCCACACCCTGAGCGTGTAACCAGATATCCCATTTATTGGCAAAACCAAATGTCAGCAGGTCATTGGTCGGACCGTCCTTTCCAATGTAAACATCCCAATGCCCATCAAGAATTAAACGATTGAACGCGTATTTTAAGTTGTCTCCGCTAATTTCTTTCCTGCCTGTCGTGTTGTCCTGAATTAAGCGCATCTCTTTTAAACGCTCATTAAAAGCTTTTAAACGTTGTAAGCTTTTAATTTGTTCTAACTGATCCAGCAGTTGCTCGATTTCTTTGATTTCCTTTTGGTAAGTATCCTGTTTAATCTGTAGAACTTGTCGGTCGTGCCGGATGTTTTTGAATTTGTTGAAATAACGTTGTGCATTAGCCGATACCGATTTGGCGGGATTGAGTTTAATTTTAATCTTTTCCTGTGCTTCAGAAAATATGTTGGTCAATTCAATTTCTTTGGCTCCAGCCGGAATCTGATTTTTAAAGGTAAGCAGTAAATTGCCCTTTAATTCTGCTTCAGCTTTTCTGCGTTCAAGGTCAGCATTTTGCTGAACCCGCTGCAGAGAAGTCTTTAAAAATTTTAATCGCTTTTGCAAAGCGGTCCGGCTGGCGGCTTTCAGCTTTTCAAATTCCTGACGGACGCGGCGTTCATAATAGAAAGTATTAAGAGCATGGTTAATGGAATCAAAAGGTTTGACAACACAATTATTTTCCAGATGGTGCAGGGGAATCAGAGAAATTTTCTCGACATGATTTGATGTTTTGTCAAAATAAAGATAAGCCATGCCAGCTGAGAGTTCATCCCGCACCTGCAAAAGTGTTTCGACTAATTTCGCTTTCTGCTGTACGTCCAGTTCTGCCAGTTTGATAGGAGCCTTTAGTGAACAGCGAAAAAATATTTCATCGATCATAACTTTGCTTAAAGCGGCGATGTGTTTTTTTAAAAATTGCAGAACACCCATTTGTTCAGATCTGCTTAAAACCTCGTTCAGAATGTTTTCTTGAATTTCCCGCATATCCAGTTTAGGTGCCGGCTGTGACACTGTTTGGGGGTAATCATTTTTTTCTTTAAAGCGATCTAACAATTCATTGGACGCTGAAAACAAAAACACATTATTGTGCGGGGGAAAAAAGATGGCTTCCAAACGGTAGGCTTCCAATTCCAAAATCAGGTGCTTGTCAAAATGAACCAGGCTGACATTTTTGACCAATTGACCATTAAGCTGATTAAACAGTTCCAATTGAGGCTGGCTTATTTTTTTACTATCTTTCAACAGGATATAAGGTTCGTTGGCCGAAATGCCCAGTAGCAGAAGGGTATCATTTTTAAGCTGAAGTGCGACTTCATCCTTACGAAAGGTAAATAGACGAACAACGGTTTGGCCGACCAACTCAGGTTTGAGTTCTTCTACTAATTGTGAAAAAAGATAGTAATTTTTAAACATTAAGCATTTTGCTTTTAATAA
>CAYNLJ010000111.1:0-6529 GCA_964398005.1 uncultured Caldithrix sp.
ATTTCATCAATCCAACCCGGCTGACCATCTTCATAAACGGCAAAACGGAATTGGCGGATGAGTACAAAGGTGTCTCTATCTTTTAAATAAATCAAAACGGCTACGGCCTGGCCTCGCTTTAAATTCAACCGGCGAACCACCGGTGACCAACTGCCGTCAAATTTTTCAAATTTCAGATCGGCACTGTCTACAATGAAAAAGTCATCTAACAGACGTTCTTTTTTGAGTAGTTTAACTTTCATGATTTTTCCCCATAAAATTTTTCTGAAAATACGTTAAAACAGAGAATTAATGCAAAATTTAAATTTTCATGTGGTCATTCCGGCCGATACCACTCTAGCGGAAGAGAGCTTGAATTCCTATCATTGAAGTGAAATCCGAATATCGAAGCACGAAATTCGAAACAATTTCGACTGTTTTAATTTCCCCCCTTAGTCCCTCCGCAAGCGGGGGAAAATCAAGGGGGGCATTTGTTTCGGATTTCGAATTTTTACAAATTGGTTGTGTTCAGCAATAGCCGGAAACAATGTAGGTAAAATATTTTGGGCTTATCAGGATCATGTATAAAAATATTTTGCCACAACCGAAAAATCGTGTTACATTTATAAAAAATGTAACAAGGTGCTGCTATGAAAGATCCCTTAATCCGTTTTGGAGTTTCTTTACCACAAACCTTAATCCGGCGTTTTGACCAACTGATAAAAGAAAAACAGTATCCCAATCGTTCCGAAGCGATTCGTGACTTGATCCGTAAAACGTTGATCGAAGAAGAAATTGTACAGGACCAGGAGGTGATCGGTGTGTTGCATTTGCTTTACGATCATCATAAGCGGGAGCTGAGCGATAGGTTGACCGATATTCAGCACGATCACCACGACCTGATTATTTCCTCCACGCACGTTCATCTGGATCACGACAACTGCCTGGAAGTAATTTTACTGAAAGGTCGGGCCGGTCAAATCCGTTCCATCGCCGATAAGTTGATCGCCATTAAGGGGGTAAAGCATGGTCAGCTTTATTTGACTTCGCAGGGTAGTAATTTAAAGTAGATTGAATCGATGCAACTGGCGTTACAAACGGCAAACCGTGAATGTCGGTTTTGCCGGATAAATGGAGTAAGTAAAATCGCAGGTGGGGCATTTTTCCAGTTACTTGTTCTATTCTTCAATCCCCATTCACCGGCTCAATGGGGCTGGCTTCTGGTCTGGAGTGCAGGTCTGCTGGCCTTTGCCTTAAAATTGCAACCAGCCTTAAAGGGATATTTTTTACGCAGTGCCTTAATGTTTGTCTTCCTGCTTTTGCCATTACCATTCAGGTCTTTTGTGGAAAATGATGATCTGGTGATGCAGGTTGTGGGTATTTCCGTGTATCACAGCGGTTTGCTGCGTTTTTTCGGTATTTTCCTAAAAACTTTTCTGCTGCTGAATGTCTCTTTAGTTCTAATTGTTTCAATGCCATTAATGGAGCTTCTATATTCCTTCCAGAAAATGAAATTGCCGGACTGGATTTTGTCAATTTTGATGTATGTGTTCAGATTAATCTATTTAATGGAAGAAGAAGGCCAGCGCATGAAACGCGCCATGCGGGCACGCAGCGGTAAGATCAGTTTCAAAAGGCGACTGCAAATTTTGATTCAGTTCAGCGTGGTTTATCTGGCCCGATTGATGGATCGTAGTGAACGCACTTACCTGGCCATGGTTAGCCGTGGTTTTCAGGGTAAAATGGTTTTAGCCAGGGAATCTGCTACCCGAAAAAGTGATTGGCTTCTTTTGCTTGTACCGTTGGTTTTTGCCATGGGAGTTTTCCTATGAGTCTTTCCCAGGAAACAGTTTTAAAATTGCAGGAAGTCAGTTTTGCTTACCAAAAGGGAGTCCCTGTCTTAAAGAGTCTGAATTTGGAAGTCAGGCGGGGTGAAAGAGTTGGCATTATTGGTCCTAATGGCGCGGGGAAATCCACGCTGCTGCTTTTATTGAATGGTCTGTTAAAACCGGATAAAGGACATGTGGAAGTCCTGGGGGAAGTGTTGTCACAGGGTTCGGAATGGAAGATCAGACAAAAAGTTGGTCTCGTCTTTCAAAACCCGGAAGATCAACTGTTCTGTCCTACGGTTTTTGATGATGTGGCCTTTGGACCATTGAATTTTGGTTTAGATAAGGCACTGGTAAAAGAGCGTGTCTTTAAAGCACTGGATGAAGTTGGGCTCACTCATTTTGAAGGGCGATCGACTCTAAACCTCAGTTTTGGTGAAAAGAAGCTGGTGGCCCTGGCAACCGTACTGTCCATGGAACCTGAAATTGTAGCCCTTGATGAACCCAGCAGCAATTTGGATGCCATTCACCGCCGGAAAATAATGAGCTGGGTTGCTGAAAATGGGCGCACCTGTCTGATTACTTCTCACGATCTGGATATGATTTACGACACCTGTCAGCGTACAATTATTTTGAATGACGGGCGCGTAGTGGCCGATGGACCGAGCGGTCAAATCCTGAAAGACGAAAAATTATTGAAAGCCAATGATCTGGAATTACCATTAAGATTTCAATCAATCAAATAAAGGAGGGCAAACCCATATGCGTAAGGCTTTAATCATTTTAAGTTTAATAGGATTTTTTTCTACTATAAAAGCTGAAAATTTCAGCGAAACGGACACCTTAACTCTTTACAACAGCAGCGATTCCATTGTGGTGATTGGAAATCGGATGGCCACTTCTGTCAGGAATTTGGCTTACAGTTACCAGACCATTTCAGGGGATCTGGTGCAGCGCTTAAGTAGTCATTCGGCTCTGGAATTGATCGATTTAAGTTTTCCTTCGGCTTATGTGCTGGAAAATAAGGTGCTGGGCTACGGCGTAGGAGCGGATGGTGCCGGCATTTTAAATCTTAGAGGCATTGGTGGAAAACCCAATACCGGTGTCCTGGTTCTGTTAAATGGTCATCCGGATTTTATGGGCATTTTTGGTCACCCCTTGCCTGACGTTTACGGTAATGAAGATATTGAACGTGTTGAAATATTGGCCGGGCCATCGTCCACCGTGTTTGGTGATCACGCTCAGGGCGGTGTGGTCAATCTGGTGACCGAACCGCAATTCAATTATCTGGCCAAAGTTCATTCTGAAATCGGGTCTTTTGGTACGCAAATCTACTCGCTTTCAATGCAAAAGAAGATTAAAGGCAATGGCCTGTTTTTTACACTCCGTCGGCAAAAGAGTGACGGTCATGTGGCTAAGACCAGCTTTGAGTCATGGCACGTGCAGGGCGGCTGGCAAAAGCAGCTGAGCAAAACCTGGCAGCTGACTGTACAGGGTCGCTACGTGCCTTATCAGTTTGATGATCCTGCGCGCGGTTCACGGGACACCCTAAACATTAATGCTTATGGCAAAATTCGGCGGGGTACGGCTGAAATCAGTCTAAAGAATCATTCGCATCGTTTGCAGGGTGCCATTCAGTTGTACACCAATTTGGGGCATCATGAATTTTACGATGGTTTTAAATCCAATGATTACAGTTACGGCCTTTCTGCTTATCAGTTGTTGCAGTATTCCGCAAAGCTCTCTTTCGCAACAGGTCTGGATGTCATTTACTACGGTGGAAAAGCGAAGAACGCGTTTGCCTTTTTGCCAAATGGCAAGCCGGTGGTTAATCCCGAGGCACACCATTTGACTTCGGCCGGCATTTATGGAGTAGCCTTTTACACGCCCTTACCTCAGTTTACCGTTAAAGCGGGCTTGCGTTATCAGTACAATTCTTTGCCCTTAAATCAACTTTCACCTTTTGCCGGTCTTTCTTACACGATGGCCAATGGACTCAATTTGTTCATGAACTATCAGACCGGTTTCAGAACTCCCACTTTAATGGAACTTTACCTGTTCCCCTCAGCCAACGATCAGTTAGAAAATGAGCAGGTGCAAAGCGTTGAAATCGGCAGTTCCTTTCGCTACAGCAGCAGAGGACAATTGCGATTAGCCGTTTTTCGAAATCGTTTAACTGATTTGATTCAGGTTTTACCTAATCCCACACCGCCACCATTGACACAATTTGTCAATGGGCCCAAAAGCAATCAATGGGGTGCAGAAGTACAGGTCCGGCAGAGGTTAATGACTGGATTAACCGCCCAACTGGCTTATGCCTACCTAGACCCGGATGAACTAACAGCTTACAATCCCAGGCATCAATTCAAAATTCTGATTAATTTTGAAACAGGACATTTTTACACCAACCTTTACGGCAAATATGTTAAAAAATTGTTTGCCGGTAATAACAGCCAATTACCTTTACCGGATTACAAAGTGTTAAATCTTCAGGCTGGTGTAAAATTGAACAAGTTCGATCTTTATCTACGTGTTTTAAACGCTTTTGACGAAACTTACAAAACTCGTCCGGATCTGGTGGCGCCGGGCAGGCAGTTGCGGGCCGGTATTTCTGTGAGGATGTAAGTCATGAAGCAACAGGATATAAGGCAAATTCCATTAACAGCCTTTTTAGCGGTAGCAGGGGTCCTGCTACCGCAGTTTTTCCACCTCTTTGGATTGGGACCGGTCTTTTTACCCATGTTCTTGCCGGTGATGCTGGGTGGGCTGCTACTCACATTACGATTTGCCCTGTTACTGGCTGTAATTACACCGGCCATTTCCTGGGCTTTTACCGGTATGCCGCCTGTGGTGCCGCCAGTTTTGCCCATGGTTATGGTCGAACTGCTGGTGATTAATGCAATTTTGTCCATTCTGTACGTTCGGTTAAAATGGAATGTTTGGCTTAGTCTTGTTCTTGCTATTTTGGTAGATCGGCTTTTACTGCTGTTGATGGTTTGGATAATCGCGCCTTTGTTCGGTTGGCAGCATCCCCTCTTCTCGTTGGCTTTGGTTACCAGCGGTCTGCCGGGTGTGATTTTACAATTAATTGTTTTGCCTTTAACCATAGGTTTTGTTCGGGAACGCTGGAAGTTGCTTGAGGAGTAAGCCATGTCGCAGAGTGAAGTTCAGGCCTTTTTTGATGAACAGGCTGCCGTGTGGGATTACAGTTTTGATTTGCACAAACTGGATCGAATCAGAGATGTTTTCAAAAAATATCTTCAACGGCTTCATGGACCGGTGCTGGATTTGGGTTGTGGAACCGGTGTTTTGCTGAAGATCTTTCCGGAATTTCTGGGTCATCCTGAAGCCCTGATTCTGGAATTGGATCTCTCAAGGCACATGCTGCAACAGGCCGCCGAAAAGACAAGAGTATTGAAACACAATGTTGGCCTGTTACAGGCCGACGGACAGCTGTTGCCCCTGGCAAACAAAAGTTTGGGTGACATCATTGCTTTTCAGGCCTTCCCCCATTTCCCTGAACCTAATTTGGTTTTAAGCGAAGCATTCAGAACATTACGGCCAAACGGACGGTTCGTTATTTTACATTTAATGAATCATGAACAATTGAACGCTTATCATAAAAAAGTTAATGGTGTGGTTTCCCACCACTATTTACCGGCGATTGAAAATTTAGTGAAGGATATGAGCAAAGCTGGTTTTAGTATTGAAACCCAAATCGAAAATGAAAATTGTTATCTGCTTGTTGCGCGCCGTCCCTGAACTACTCCTATGACCACCATTTCAGTAGAATTTTGAATGTTGAATTTTGAATTTTGAATGAGCCTAAACATTTATTTATTATCTTCCTGTTTCTAAGGTGAAATTTTTACAGGTTCAGCAGATTAAATAATTAATTTTAGACTCAGAACCAAAAATTCAACATTCAAAATTGCTTCCTGACCACAGGTCAGTGAGAGCCGGACAGGCTTGTCTTGTCTAATCATAGCCCCCTTTGTACCCTTACACGCATATATTTTTTTACAAATTTTAACCAATCAACAATTAAGCCAATAAACCAAATAAAGCACCGCTTCTGTTGCATCTAATGTGTTAATTTTTTTACATTAACCACTTAAATCCAGAAAAAGAAGGAAATGCCATGGAACGAAATCTCTATTTTTATCGTGCTATTGTACAAAAAGTGTACGATGGCGACACCTGCACGGTGGACATTGATTTAGGTCTAAAAACCTGGCTGCGCGGAGAACGTATTCGTCTGGCGCGCATTGATGCACCTGAGTTGCGTGGTGATGAACGCGAAGAAGGTCTGCGTGCCCGGGACTTTTTACGAGCTTTAATCGACGGCCGGGAAGTCATTATTCAAACTATTAAAGACCGCACAGGACGCTATGGACGTTACATTGCTGAAATCTGGCTGATTGAGGAGAACGGTGAATGGTTGAATGTCAATGATGTTTTGGTCCAAAAAGGCTTTGCCAAATATGTGACGTATTGATTGGTCGCATGCAGAAGACATGGATTTTCACAGAAAAAAATAAAAAATAAAAAATAAAAAAAAGCAATGTAAATCCGCGGAATCAGCGAGAGACTGGAAAAGCAGGGGAGGAAGTTCTACTCAGACGGCGCCGATTTTTGCAGAAGAAGAAATAAAAAATAAAAAAATCAGCGTGAATCTGCGAAATCTTCGAGAGAAAAAAATAAAAGGCAATGGAGGTTGG
>CAYNLJ010000112.1:0-6504 GCA_964398005.1 uncultured Caldithrix sp.
GATTCTTGTAGTAATCCACAATTCTCGGACGCACCATTTTCAATGTAGAATTAAGTAGTCTGTTTTGTTCGGTAAAGCCCTCCCCCAAAACGGCAAAAGTGGATGGCAGCCAGCGGGAAGGAAACAAGCCCTCAAATTTACCGCCGGGTTTAAATTTGTTGATTTCCTGTTCGATTAACTTAATGGCTGCACACTGCCCTTCCTCAGTTTTGCAATCGTAATTGTGTTTGCGCATCCATTCTAACAAGGCCGCTTTGTTTGGTACCACCAGAGCAATAGTGTAGGGATTTTGATTATTGTACAGCATGATCTGATCAATGTAGGGCGAGTGATCCAAAATCGCTTCTTCAATGCCTTCGGGACTGTATTTTTCTCCGTCATTACCAATTAGCAGGCTTTTTTCACGTCCCAAAACGTACAGGTAGCCTTCCTCATCCAAATAACCGAGATCGCCGGTGTGCAGCCAACCGTCACGCAGCGCTTGCGCCGTGGCCTGAGGGTTTTTCCAGTAGCCTACCATTACATTTTCACCTTTGACACAAATCTCACCCCGTTGCCCGACAGGTAATGGATTGTCGTTTTCATCAACGATTTTTACTTCCATGTCTTTAAGAACTTTACCCGAACTTCCCAACTTGTGTTCATGCGGTTTGTTGGAAGAGATAACCGGTGAAGCCTCGGTCAGTCCATAGCCCTGGAACATGGGGATGCCAATGGCATAGAAAAAGCGTTGCATTTCAATATCCAAATAAGCGCCACCGCCAATAAAAAATTGCAGTCGTCCGCCAAAATTCTCTCTGATTTTGCTGAATAAGATCTTGTCGTAAAGAGTGTAAAGAGGTTTGTAAACTTTGCGAAAGCCTTTACCACGATTCCAGCCTTCGCCATTGTAAATGTAAGCGATTTTTAAAGCTTGCTGAAACAGCTTTTCCACGGCCGGGCCTTTGTCTTTGATGGCCTTTTCAATGTTTTTTCGGAAATTTTTGGCCAGCGCCGGTACGCTTAACAAAAAGTGCGGTTTGATCTCCTGAATATTTTTGGGAATGTTTTTCAATGTTTCCAGTTGAGAACGCCCGCTTTGCACCGCAGCCATGCTGGCGCCGTTTTTGATTAAAGTGTAAAGCCCTACTGTGTGTGCAAAGGCATGATCCCAAGGTAAAATCAATAAGGTTGTAAAATAAGGCGGAACATCCATAACCGTTAAAGATTGTTCCGTGTTGACAATGTAGTTTTTGTGAGAGAGAATAACGCCTTTGGGATCGGCGGTCGTTCCGGAAGAGTACATAATTGTGGCATAATCATTTTCTTCAACCGATTGCCAGGCCTGATTCAATTGGTCACGACCAGCCTGACTTTCCAAAAAAGCTTTCCCTTTGGCCAGAATCTCATCCACCAAAATTTCATCCGGTTCATAACTTTCCTTGGGATCTAATAAAATTACTTTTTCCAGTTCAGGCAGGTCCTGTTTAATTTTGTCAATTTTGTGTGCATGCTGTCCGGAAACGATAACCATTTTACTGCCGGAATGCGCCAGTCTGAATTTTAAATCCGACAGCTCGTTGATTTTCACAGAAATGGGTACGCTGATGGCGCCGGTGTAAAGAACACCCAATTCACTCATGAGCCAGTAATTACGGCCTTCTGATATGAGGGCGACTCGTTCACCTTTTTTGAGGCCTAAACTCAATAAGCCAGCTGCAAACCAATGCACCAATTCCTGCATTTGTCGATAAGTTAAATAGCTGTAAGCTTCTGCCTTTTTTTCCCAGATTAAAGGATTTTGTGAAAATTTACGGACACTACTCTCAAACAACCAGGGGATGGTTCGTTTTTGCATCATTACTCTCCATGTTTAACAATCCTGCACCGCTTCAAAAACCGTTTAAACGGTTTCCAATCTCCAGGCAGAAATTTACACAATTTTCTGTATTTTCAAAATTCTGAAAAAGATTAGATTGATATTTTTAAAAATGTTATTTTTTAATTTTAAAAAGGAAATCATTATGAACGAAATGCTTCAGCTTGTGTTGGTTTTTACCATTACTTTTGTTGGCTCTGTTTTGCAGGGCTCGGTAGGCTTTGGTCTGGGACCTTTTGCCGTGCCCCTGTTAATCATGATTGATCCCAACTTTGTACCGGCACCGCTCCTTGTAGCGGCTGTGGTTTTAACCACATTAATGTACCTGCGCGACCGATCGGAAGTACGTTTGAATGAATTCAGCTGGGCCGCCTTGGGACGGATTATTGGCAGCATCATCGGCGCCTATTTTTTAACCATTTTCCCGGCACAGCATTTAAAGCCGTTATTCGCCTTTTTGGTCATCGTGGCCGTTGTTTTAAGTGCAGCTGGACTTAAATTAGCCTTGAATGCCAAAAACCTGGTGAGTGCAGGTGTGCTGTCCGGCTTTATGGGTACCGTTGCCGCTATTGGAGGCGCTCCAATGGCCCTGGTTTACCAGCATCAAAAGGGACCGAAACTGCGGGGTACCCTGGCTGCCATCTTTATTTTAGGCACCATTGTAGCGCTGATTTCCCTGGCAGTTGTGGGTAAATTTACGCTTCAGGATTTTTACCGGGCGTTGTGGCTGTTGCCTGGGGTCATTCTGGGATTTTTCTTCTCCAGAAAAACCGCTTTATTCTTAGACAAAGGATATTTGCGTCCTGCAATTCTATTGCTTACCACAGGAGCCGCCCTGACGATTATTCTGGACCAATGGGTGTTTTGAGATTTCTAAAACGTCTTTTCTTACAAAACTTCAAACGAAGCTTAGCCCACATCAACACCTAAAAAATGACGCGCCAGCAGACCAATCAAAAATGAAATCGCCGCCACACCAAGACTGATTATTGTCATTTCAACAAAAGTACGTTTAAAATCAAATTCCTTAACCACAGAAACAAAAAAGGAAAAGAACCAGATGATCAAAATGACAAAGACCAGCGTATTGCCCAGCGCGACCAGGTAATGCGTAAAAAAGAAGAAGGGGCCAACCAGCAACAGTACTGTAAAAATGTAAGCCACCCCGGTGTAAAAAGAAGCCACCAATGGGCTCTGCTCACCTTCTGATTTTTTTGAAAGGTATTCGGACGAGGCCATGGAAAGTGAAGCGGCAATCCCGGTAATCAAACCGGCCAGCCCGATCAAACGTGTTGATTGCAGGGCCAGACTTAGCCCGGCTAAAGCACCGGTTAATTCCACTAATGCATCATTTAAACCTAAAACCATCGAACCGATGTAATCAATCTTACGTTCATCGATCATGTCCACTAACATTTTTTCATGTTCATATTCTTCATTCATAATCGTCTCAGCTTCCGGAACTTCCTTTAGAATCGATGCGTAATTTTTTTCAGCCTGTTCTTCACCCTTTTCCATCATCTTAATCGTAAAAGTTAAACCGAGAATCTTGGCAATGATTAAATATTTTAGTACGGTAAGGCGACTGGGCTTGATTTCCTGCCCGCTGTATTTTGACCAGAATTCGGAATGCCTTTTTTCATCTTCTGCAATTTTGGTAAGAACCTCTTTGTTCTTGCCCTTTGCTTTTTTAGCCAGAGCCAGATATATCTGATATTCTGTGATTTCAATCTTCTGGAACTGCAATATCATTTGCTTTATCTTTTCAGAAACCATGACCGGATTCTCCCTAAATTGCTACGCAAATTTTATTTGATCTTGAACATTCTTTCGAATTACAAGCCTTTTTTTAACTCACCCCCTCATAAATAAGCATAACTTCTTTGTAATCAGTACCTTGCCTCCCCCTCTCTTTTTCAAAGAGAGGGGGGAGCGGGGGGTGAGTTTCTAACTTTGAAAAATAATTTTTCAAAAGTTCTTACTGCACCAGAATTTCATCACAAAAAATCCAGGCTTTGCCGCCCTGCCCGGGATGCCAGTCAGGACAACGGGCCACGTTTTTAGCCCGTACTTTGACAAAACGTGTTTTTGCATTCACCTCGATTTTTTCCACTTTAACCGAAGGTTCCGGACGTGGCTGAACTTTTGTGCTGAGGGATTTGACATGGCGATACTGATTGCCATCCGTTGAGACAAAAAATTCAATCATCTCCGGGAAAAAGATCCACGAAACCTGATCTTCCAGCAGACTGATGCCCAGTTGATGGACCTGCGTTAACTGCCCCAGGTCAATGATCGCTTCCAGATCCACGCCTTCGAAGCCCAGCCAGCGGTCGTCATGAAAATCATCGGAGGCCAGTTGACCATCGAGCAGCACACCAAGACCACCGCGGCTGTACCTCGGGCTGGGATCATGCACCAGGGTCAGCTTTTTTCCCTTTGCCAGATTGGGAACATTTTGCGCCCTGGGTTTAAACATTTTGCCGGGTTCACGGACACCACGACCTTTCACTCCGGTTAATCCATCTCCTAATTCCGCCCTTACGCTGTCGGCCAGCTGTTGCAGTTCTTTGACGATTTGCGGATATTGTTCTGCCACGTTATGTCGTTCGCCTACATCGTTTTTCAAGTTGTACAATTCCAGACCACAGGTTTGGTAGCCGTACGGACCGGGATTGCCGTCATTGCCGGGTTCAACAATTTCGTAAGATCGGTAACGATGGGGAAAGACCAGTTTCCAGTCCCCCCGGCGCACGGCCCGCAACTGCCCTTCGTAGTAGTAATAAAATTCATTGCGCGGCGACTTTTGGCTGCGACCTAAAATGAAATCAGTCAGATCAAGCCCATCGATTTTACGTTTTGGTAAGGGGGCCCCGGTCAGCTTACAGATGGTGGGCAGCAAATCAAGCGTACTGGCCAGCTGATCGGTAACGCGGCCGGCAGGGATTTTGCCCGGCCAACGCATGATGCAGGGTACGCGTACGCCGCCTTCCCAGGCAGTGCCCTTGCCTTCACGCAGAGGCCCAGCCGAACCTGCCCAGTTGCCAAAATTTAACCAGGGGCCATTGTCGCTGGTAAAAATGACCAAAGTACGTTCATCAAGGCCTAAATCCTTCAATGTTTGCAAAACCTGACCAACCGACCAGTCGATTTCCTGAATGACATCGCCGTACAGGCCCTGCGCACTTTTGCCTTTAAAATTTTCCGAAGCGTTAATCGGCACATGTGGCATGTTGTGTGCCAGGTACAAAAAGAACGGGTGGTCTTTGTGTTTTTTAATGAAATTCAGCGCGCGATGGGTGTATTTTTGCGTCAGGTAAGCCTGATCTTCCAGCGAATCGATCAGTTCGCCCGGCTGGTCATTTTCAATAAAGCGCAAGGGAGGATTGGCAAAAATCTTGAAAGTATTGTTACGCTGTCCGTGGTAATCATAAGGCCACATGTCGTTGGAGTACGGCAAACCGAAATATTCATCGAAGCCCTGGTGAACCGGTAAAAATTCTTTTAAGCGTCCCAGGTGCCATTTGCCAAACATGCCGGTTGCGTAGTTGCGTTTTTTGAGTAATTCGGCAATGGTCTCTTCGTCCGGGTGCAGGCCAAGCTTTGAACGGGCTGGCAGTGCGCCGTGAATGCTGACGCGCTGGGCGTAACAACCGGTCATTAACGATGCGCGGGAAGCACTGCAAACGGCTTCACTGACGTAAAAGCTGGTTAAACGCGTGCCTTCGCTGGCCATGCGATCCAGATTCGGCGTTTGAAAGCCCTGCGCCCCATAGCAGCCCACATCACCGTAGCCCTGGTCATCGGTAAAGATGATGACAATATTGGGTGGCTGTTCCCTGTTGCAGGCGGTTAGTGTTCCACTGAGCAAGGCGGCCAGACCTAAACCTGTCTGCCGCACAAAAGCACGACGCGTCCATTGTTTTTGTGACATGACTTTCTCCTTTTGCTTTCATGAACTCCCGGTGCCCGGTCCCGGAAGCATCAATTCTCCCCAGGCCTAAAACTTTTAAGCATGTTTACCAATAAGCGAGCGGCCACGGGTTCTTTAAGTGCCTTGTTTACTTCCATTTCGCACAAGATCAGCCGGCCTTTGCCCAGAGGAATTTGCGCCAGGGGCACACCGGACATTTCCGGTAACTGTTCCTGCGGATTACTCAAATAGACATGGGGTCTTAAATAAGTGGCCAGCGCTTCCACTTGCTTCGGTTTTTTAAAGCGAAAAGATCTCCGGCAGGTGTAGGGAATCGAACGTGTACCATCCTGCCACCAGGCCAGGTCATCGATTTCAAGGCCATCAAAAACGGCTGATTCCGGGATGCGCATGTTTACCACACGGCCCTGTCGTTCATAAATATCCTGCACGTAATCCGGCAAGAGCCAGGCTGCATGTTTTCCGGGATGAATCAACAGCACCAGGCGGCCATTGGCTGCCATATTGCGCACATCTTCCCAATTGTAAGGTACTTCCGGCAGTTTGTCCAGATTGGCCACGACTAACACATCGTAGCGACGCAAACGAATTTCTGTCAAATCCTTTAATTCCAGATAGTGAAGGCCCAGACCATCGAACACTTTCTTCGTATCGCCCAGCGGGTCGTACAAAGCCAGTCGGGGCAGATCATTCAGAGGCAGAAAAGTGCGGT
>CAYNLJ010000113.1:0-6500 GCA_964398005.1 uncultured Caldithrix sp.
GCCGGCACCAGAGCCTCGACGGCCAAGGGTGTACCCGTAAAAGTCTTTGCTACCTGTGTGTACTGAAAGGTTCGGTCACTTAAGGGTTCCGGAAGAATTTTTACAGGCTGGGCGGCAAGTTGCGCAAACAGAGACAGGCCAAAAAATATTGTCAATATACCCTTCATTGGAAACGCCCTCCCCAAGAGCTTTACTCAAGGTAAAACAAAAATTTTAAAAAGCCTCAGGTGGAAACCTGAGGCTAATTCTTTATTTCTTAATCCTTCTGTAAACAGACATGAGCCAGCACTTTGGCATCATTGACGATGTTGTCCAGCACATCGTATTCATTGGGTTCGTGAGCCATGTCTTCGATCGTTGACCAAACGGCCGCTGGTAATCCTTGACGACGGAAAAAGGCAGCCACGGTTCCACCACCAATGCCTTTGGGTTCGGCTTCCACTTTGTAAACATCTTTAATGGCTCTCTTCAATGCCTGCACGACCGGAGAATTGACATCGGTTGCCGGAGCGGCTTGTTCGTATTGTTCCGTTGAAATTTCGATCTTCACGTTGAATTTTTTCTCGATGCGTTCACTGATTTGTCGGATCGTTTTAAGTACATCTTCAATTTCATAATCAGGTAAAATCCGGCAATCCAGGTAAAAAACATCCTCACCGGGAATGGTATTGATATTGGGTACATTGGCCTCTTTACGCGTCGGTTCAAACGTGCTTTCCGGAGGATCGAACAGTTCATCCCTTTTATCATAAATCTGATGTAATTCATCCAGAGCTACTACCAGATGTGAAGCCGCCTTAAAGGCATTAATACCATTGGCCGGCATGCTGGCATGCGTTTGTTTGCCTAAAGTTTTAAATTTAACCCAAAGAATTGATTTTTCTGCCACTTCGATCATCGTACTGTCTTTTTCACCTGCGTCCGGTACGATAATCAAATCATCATCCTTAAACAGATTAGACTGTGTTTCCAGAAGATGTTGCAGTCCATATTTACTACCGGTTTCTTCATCGGCTACAAAGACCAGGCCAAGAGAATAATATGGCTTTATTCCCAAATCATTAAATGCCTTGGCTACCAAACATCCCGTCACAATGGCATGGTGATTATCTTCTGTACCACGCCCATATATTTTATTCCCTTTTACCACGGCTTCAAAGGGATTGGTTTCCCATTTGGAAAGATCGCCTTCCGGCACAACATCCATGTGCCCTAATATCCAGACCGTACGTGAAACCTGTCCCGGTATTTTTGCAATCAGATTAGGCCGTAATCCGCCGGGAACCCTGGGATCAGAAGCAGGACATTCCTTAATGTCCTTAATCCCAATGGTTTTTAAGTAATTTTTCAAAAACTCCGCCTTTTCCATCTCACCGGTACCACCATTTGTAGGCCCAAGAGCTTTAATCGGTACAATCGCTTTGTTCAGGCTGATGGCCTCACTTCTTAAACCATCCATGTGATTAAAGATACGTTGCAGTTCACTCTGTGTCATAGCATTCTCCTGAGATTAAACGTTTTTATTACTCATTAAAGATTTTGAAATCAGCCATTTGAGGAACGACCAGTTTTTGCAAAACTTTACTGAAATAACGATCGGTCATACCTGCCAAAAAATCTCTTACCTTTATCTCGTCGGGAGTTTCCTGTACATATTCTTCAGATTTTGACGAAAGAAAATGCTGGAAAATTTCGCTTTCTTTATCTTCTTTTTTAAGACATTCTAAAAAATGTTCGAACAGCAGTTCAAAACCACGTTTAATTCGCCGGTGATTAATTTTTAATTTAGGGCTTTTGTAAATATGCTGATAATTGAATTGTTTCAGTTCAAACAGAGCTTCAGATATCCGGTCACTAAAGCAAACATAGTTTTTCTGATAACTGTTGCAGACGACATCGTTAACCAGCGTATCAATAATCTGGCCGTTAGATGTACCCAGCACATCAGTTGCGGCTGGGGGTAAATCTTCCCTTTTAATGAGACCGATGCGAATGGCATCGTCAATATCCTGGCCAATGTAGGCGATGGTATCGGTAATACGAACCACACAGCCTTCCAGAGTGGCAGGCATCATATCTACCCACTCACCGGCCTGCATGCGTTCAATGTAATCGAGGAGATCTTTTTCGCTTTTTGTGGGATCGGGTTCTAACTTTTGATTGTGCACTTCCCCATTGTGAGACAAGATGCCATCGCGTGTCTGGAACGTCAGATTGAGGCCACAACCTTTTTTTGCAATACGGTCCACCACACGCAAACTCTGGATGTTGTGATGAAAATGACCCAGCCCATATTTTTGACTGATTTCACTCAAAAAAACTTCGCCATCATGTCCAAAAGGTGGATGACCTAAATCGTGTCCCAAGGCAATCGCTTCGATTAAATCGGTGTTCAGTGAGAGGAAACGGCCAATAGTGCGGGCAACCTGGGCTACGCTTAAGGTGTGCAGACTACGGCTGGTTAGCTGTTCATCCAGTAAGGAGACAAAATAAATGACCTGCGTTTTACCAGTGTAGCGCCTAAAAGCACCGCTGTAAAAAATTCGATCGCGATCAAGAGCAAACGGAGGTCGGTAATGTACAATATCTTCTTCCCTCGATCGGACAGCCGCAGAATTAGGCGTAGCAAAAGGAGACAGGTTTTGTTCTTCCTGCCTGTTTTTTTCTTCGGCGATTTTCTGTAAAAGATTCTCTTTGTCCATGCCCTGCTTTCAAATTTGATCTTAAATTTAATAAACCTGAATTAAAGTGCAAAAAATTCCTTACAGTCTTTCATGAGAAAGGAAAAATGATTGGAAGGTTTGGTGGGTTGGATCTTGATGGTAATTTTTTTTCGGTAATGACATCAAATCAATATCCAGTAGTTTACTCTTTTTTTGTTTAAATTATTTCCGGGTATGTCCTCTTTTTCCGATTGTTTTTTATAGGATATAATAAAAGCGCTCAAAAGTTTAACTTCATCCATCAGTTTCGCTTGATTTGAGGCACTTCGCCGTATCGTGCTTTCACCGGTTCAATCAAAGTTTCGGGGATTGGTTTGGGTTTACCCCGTAAATCTGTACAAACCCAGGTTACCAGCGCCCTGGCAGCTAATTCTTTGCCCGGAAGTTTTCGAATCTGCTGCTCAAAAACGGCAGAACTGGTTTTGCGCCCAACCCATTTTACACTAACCTCAAACACCTCATTCATGAACAGGGGTTTTTTGTAGTCGATTTCGATCCGGACGATGGGTAATAGCAGGTTGGCTTCTTTAAGCTTTTGCAAATCATACCCCAGTTCTTCCAAAAACGCAACGCGCGCAACTTCGCAATATTCTAAATAAACAGCATTATTTACATGACCGTAAATATCACATTCATAAGATCGGACTTTTAATGTAGTAACAAATTCTTTCATGTGTCAGAAATCTCCAGGTACCAATACGTTTAATTTTTTAGGTAATATCTTTATCTTCAATTTTTTGGGTCCCATGCGTGGTTCGCCGTCCGTATGAAAAATTCCTTTATCAAATTCACGAATGATTTCCAGTTCATGGACACTAAAATGCTGGTATTCATCAACTTTTTCAATGGATCCATCAAATAACCGACGCAATTGCCAGGCAGCTTTTAAAACATTTATCCGATTTAAGATACACAATTCCAGTACACCATCATCCACTTTAGCCATGGGAGCAATGGTTGCACTCATGCCATATTGATGGGTATTCGCTACCGTAATCAAAAGCGGATGCACTTTGATGGTTTGATTATTAAATTTTAGAGTAAAACCTTCGTAACTGTAACGAAAGTATTCCCTCACCCCGATATAAAAATAGGGCAAAGGGCCTCTAAAGCCAAACTCCTGAAATTGAGCACCAATGTAGGCATCAAATCCGACACCGGCTACGCCAAAGAAATAGTAATCGTTGATTTTACCCACGTCAACTGTTTTAATTTTACCATATTGCAATGTGTGAAGTGCCGGTAAAATTTTTAGGGGAATTTTAAGAGATCTGGCGTAGCCATTGCCTGAACCCCGCGGAATCAGACCCAGCGCGGTTTTGCTGCCTACCAGGCCACTGGCTACCTCATTCATGGTGCCATCGCCACCCACCGCAACTACTACATTTACATTTTGTTTTGCGGCTTCTTTAGCCAGTTGGCTGGCATGTCCCGGAAATTCGGTGTATTGAATCTGATAATCGATTGTGGAATGTTGCTGGAATTCTTTATGAATGATATCTTCAACGGATTTTTTGTTTTTACGGATACCAGAAATTGGATTTAAAATAAACAGAAAAGTACGTTTTTCCATAGGACACAAGAATCCAATTTAAGAAAAAAGGCAGCACAAGGCTGCCTTTTCAACTTATTTAAGTTTAAAGTGGAAGGGAATATTCATTTTAACGCGAACAAATTTATCACGCTGTTTGGCTGGTTTAAAAACACACTTACGTGCAGCGGCCAAAGCAGCTTCATCCAGCATTGGAATGGATTTAAATATTTTCGCGTCCTCTACCTTACCATCTTTACCGATGGTTACAGTAACAACCACAATTCCCTCAATGCCTGCTTTACGAGCCAAATCGGGATAAATCGGCTTTTCTTTATGAATAATTTCAGGCTTTTGAGAAACTGCAAAGAATTCATAAATTTCCTCATCTTCCGGTGGTGGAGGAGGAGGTAAGTTTTCCGTCGGTTCCAGTGTAACCTCGGTATCTTCAATTGTCACGTCATCCAACAACTCATCATCATCGGCCTCAACCGGAATCGAAGGTCTTGCCGGGGGAGGTGGTTTTTGAATTTGTTGTGTTTGCGGGATTTCGATGGTTTCAATTACAATGTCCGGACGTTCGGGCAGTTGCACACTGCTTTCAAATGTTTTAAAGGAATAAAAAATCCCAATCATAATCAACAGGGCAATTGCCAGTGAAGCTTCCAGAACTCTGTAATATTTTAACCTTAAATCGGCTTCCGGATTTTTCTTGATTGCTTTCATCAGAACTCACCTCCCGGAACCGCAAAGTAATGCACTTTAAGCGTGTTTGCTTTACGCAGCTCCTGATGGATTTCATTTACAAAGCCCATTTTGTTATTTTTATCGATCTTCAGAGCTACCTGAAGCTGAGGGTCATTTACCAGTTTCTGATACATAATACTTCTGAGATTACTCAGTTTCTTAATCTTAATATCATCTACCACGACCTGATTGTTGCGATCCGCCCAAATCGTCACAATATGACGTTTGGAGCCAGGAACTTTTTGAATCTTGGTCGCTTCCGGTAATTGTACCTTCAAACCGGAATACTGGCGAATGACCGTTGCCACCATAAAGAAGATGAGCAACATAAAAATAATATCGGGCATTGAGGCCGTTGGAATCGCGGTCTTAGTTTTCGATTTTTTTTCAAATTTCATCTATCGACCTCCATTAATTACTTCTCTGGCTCGGCCAGTGAGATTTTCTTTGCCCCTGCCTTTTTCAATTGATCGAGAACTTTAACATAGGTCTGATAATCGGTTTCTTCATCAGTTTTAAGAGAAATTACCAGTTTGTCGTTTTCGGCAATCTTTTCTTTAATAATTCTGGCAATATCTCTGATATTAATTTCCTTGCCATCTAACAGGACTTGCCCCTGAGCATTTACTAACATGTTAGCCAGGTTCTTCTTAGGAATCTTAATTTCAGTATGTCCCGGAGGAGGTAGCACCAGGTCTAATCCCTTTTCTGTATCAATCGATGTGGTGACCAGGAAGAAAATTAACAGCAGGAAAACGATATCAGCTAATGAAGAAGAAGGAATCTCGACCTCTTCTTTTTTCCGTTTTTTACCCAAAACCATGATTTTTTACCTCTTCTGGGTTATTAATTTTTCTTATCTTCCATTTCTACCAGGGCATCCATCAACTCAACAGAACTTTCTTCCATATCAATAATCAATTTATCAATACGAGAAGTGAAGAAGTTGTAGAAAATTTGAATAATAATAGCCACAACCAAACCAAAAAGAGTGGTTAACAAAGCTTCAGAAATACCACCAGCTACGATGGCAGGAGAAATGTCATTGGCTTTCTTAATCGAATCAAAAGCGCCAATCATACCAGATACAGTTCCGGTAAAACCAAGCATTGGAGCCAATACGATTACAGTAGCCAAAACGATCATACCTCTTTCCAAAAAGGCCATCTCGATAGAACCGGCATTGGTGATGGCTTTTTCTACATGGTCTAGGCCTTTGTGTGCTCTGGACAATCCAGCGTGTAAGATTGAAGCTACCGGACCAGGTGTTTTTTCACACTCAGCGGCTGCTGCTTCAACACCACCTTCTTGCAGTGCATTGTGCAAGCGTGCCAAAAATTTTCGTGTATTAACAGAAGCTCGTGTTAATGTCCAGAGTCTTTCCAAAGAAAATCCGAGACCAATGACAAGAAGTCCAAGGATCGGCCACATAAATGGACCACCGGCTAAAAATAGTTCGACCATATCGTCAACTCCCTTTCTTAATTGTTTTACTTAAA
>CAYNLJ010000114.1:0-6470 GCA_964398005.1 uncultured Caldithrix sp.
GCCATTTGTCTTAACTCCTGTAATTTCGGTTAAAATTCAATTCCGTGATCATTTAAAGGTTGCTAAAATATCAAAAAAAACAACTGTTTGCAAGCAGAGGAACAAATATTGATTCCATTAGTCTAAAATAAAAGAAATTTATAATGCAGAAAAGCTTTTGCTCATTTTGTATTTGACTCTTAATAATTATTTCAATAAATTTGGAGTCTTCAATCGGGGCGTAGCGCAGTCTGGCAGCGCGTGCGGTTCGGGACCGTAAGGTCGGAGGTTCAAATCCTCTCGCCCCGACTTTTTTCTTCTCTTTTTCCTTTTTCTCTCATTGTTTTCCATAGTTAAATAGTTGAATGGTTGAATAGCCATTTCGTGTAAGGTTTGATGGTTGTATTTAGAAAATTACACATCATTCAATACAATTTGTTTGGAAATTCGCCAAGGATACATATCAAATTTATTTAGCTGGCGTTGTCAAAAAGCATATTTAATCAGCAAAAATCCTCCAATCAATAAAACCACAAAAGCAATGCTTAACCAGCCCAGATATTTGTCAATAAAACTGCGAATCGGTTCGCCAAAATACCACAACAGCCAGGAAACAAGAAAAAAGCGAGCCGAGCGGCTGACACCCGAAGCCACCAGAAAAATGGGAAAATTAATCTTAAAGGCACCGGCAGAGATAGTGATTACTTTATAAGGGATTGGTGTAAAGCCAGCGGTAAAAACAACCCAAAAATTCCATTTTTCATAAAGCTCACGAACCATTAAAAATTGTTCTTCCTTAAAGCCGGGTATGTGTTCAAAAAAGAAGTGAGCAATTTGTGAATAGATATCGGTGCCATCCCACCACATCCAATGTCCAATCCCATAACCTATAATTCCACCCAGTACAGATGCAATAGAGGCAATTATGGCGAATCTCCAGGCTTTGTGTCGGGCTCCTAAAACCAATGCAATTAGAAAGGCATCAGGTGGAATGGGGAAAAAGGACGATTCGGCCAGGGCCCAAAAAAACAAAACCACACCTGCATATGGTGTCTCGGCCCATTGCATGAGCCAGTTGTACATTTTTCTTAAAAGTCCGTTCGCTTGTTGTTCTACCATCCATGGGCTCCTGTTAATGGTACAAAACGCAATTTAGTCAATTTTTTTTCAGAAATTTTTTCACCGTTTTTTTGAAAAAGTATTAAGGTTTGAGCCTCCCGATCACCAACGGGGGCAATCAAACGTCCCCGGTCATTTAATTGGTCAAACAGATGTACAGGTTTTATTGGCGAAGCCGCTGTTACAATAATTGCATCAAAGGGTCCTTTTTCAGGCCAGCCCTTAGATCCATCACCAATTTTCAGGACAAAACGATAGGTGTAATTAAGATCTTTCAATCTCTTTTCCGCTTGAATCGCCAGTTCACGAATGGCTTCAATGGTGTACACCTGACATCCTAATTCGCAAAGAATGGCAGCCTGATAACCAGAACCGGTACCAATTTCCAGCACTTTTTCCCCGGGCTTCAGGTTCAATGCCTGGGTCATCTGAGCAACCGTTGATGGATGCGAAATGGTCTGTCCAAAACCGATGGGCAGAGCTTTATCTTCATAAGCCTGTAATTCCATGCCTTTACCCACGAACAAATGCCGTGGAACTTTTTGCATGGCCTGCAGGACTCTTTCGTCTGTAATTCCCAACCGGCGCAAACGATCTATTAACTCACGAATCTTTTTATCATAAATCATCGATGGAACATTTCCTTTAAAACCAACTGAACAAAACGAACGGTGTCTCCCAGGTGTTTAATGTAAGATTTTTGTCCGTTGTAGATAGTAGGAATGGAAACAAAGCCGATTTTGTAACCCTGTTTCACCGCTTTTAAAATGAGCTCTGTTTCGATTTGAAAACCGCTTTCCTGTAAAGTTAACGCTTCTACCAACTCTCGTTTTAACAATCTGAATCCACATTGACTGTCAGCAATCCGCTGTCCGGTCACCCACGAGACAATCAGGGAAGACATGGTGTTTGAAAAGATTCTCAAAGCTGGCATCTGCCTTATTTTTTTTACCCGATTCCCAATCAATAGATCATAACCATTAACCTGAGCAGCTTTTAAAAAATCAGGAATACTCGACACCGGGTGCTGTCCGTCTGCGTCCATTAAAAGTAAAAATGGTATTGAATTTTTAAGGAATAGCTCCATTCCCTTGCGTATCGCGAATCCTTTTCCGCTATTTTGTTGCAGACGATGCACACTCACTTCAATCTGATCTGAATTAATCAGGGAATAGGGTTGACTGGAACCATCATCAATAATGTAAACATGTTCAGGTTTAACAGGCAGGTCTTCCAACTGGCTGATGATTTCTGGCAATTTCTCGTGAGCATTGTAGGCCGGAATTACAATATCATAGCGGATTGACATTCAGCTCCTATCCGTATTAATCATCTGCAAATAAATTATGCTCAAAAAATAAAGGGGATTGAGAACAATCCCCTTTTGCGTCGGAGCGACAGGATTTGAACCTGCGACCCCTTGAACCCCATTCAAGTGCGCTACCAGGCTGCGCCACGCTCCGATCAATTATTTAATTTAATTATTACACTTTTGCCATGCAAGTTTTTAAATCCCCATATTACTTAAGATCACCATAATTTCGTTTAAAGATTCCGCTAATTTAGGATGTTCCGTTTCAAACCTGGCCACGAATTCGGGAATTACTCCCATTGCCCTTTTTAACTTTAACGGATCTTCGCTTTCCAGATCATCGAGTAACCGATCAACCTGCTTTTTATTCTCAATATTCTCAGGTACAGATTTTCTTACTTCTGAAGCAATTTTTTTTACTTTTTTTTGCGGCATGGCATCTCCTTTTAGCTATTTTTGTTTTTAAACTTCTCACAGGAACTAATGGTTTCAACCTCTGCCATCTCTTTTTGAATTATTTTATCTGTAAACGGTTCATGCTTCAAAAATGAGTATGCATCTGTACCCTATTTAATTATTTTTTTGAATTTAATTCGTTCAGTAATTCTTTAACTGCCGTTTCCAGTTGACGATCTTTGTGCTGAGCCACATCGCCGGGTAAATCCCTGACAATAATATCAGGCACAGCTCCATTATTTTCCATATTCACCATATTGTCAATCACGTACCATCCACGAAATGGTACGCGAAAACTGGAACCATCGATCAGTCGAATACTGCCGGTGCTGATGACCAGTCCACCGGTCGGCACGCCAATCAGTTTGCCCCGTTTTAGCGTTTTGATGGCATGTGAGAAAATTTCAGCATTAGAGTAAGAATACTCATTACACAAAACGGCAATCGGTTTTGTCCAGGCATAAAGTGGCCGGCGCGATTGCGGGTAACCCTGTCCCCCATCCCGGGGAACGGTAATCGCATGATTTTTAATTTCTAACATGTTAAGCAAGTAATCGGCAATCCAGCCTCCTCCATTGTTACGCACATCGATGATTAATCCATCTTTGCCATGACCTTCTGCGTACAATTCCATTTCGAATTGTTCCAGGCTGGGGTTGCTCATCGCGCGGATGTGAATGTAACCCAGCTTATTATTGGAAAGCTGATGAACCAGCGCGCGCTTCTCTTCCCGCCAACGGTCATATTCCAGGTTCATAAATTGACCGTAGGTAATAGGTTTAACTAAAACGCGTCTGGTGACTTCATTTCCGGAAACGTTGGTTTTGACCAGTAATTCCAGATTTTTACCAACCGTATTTTCCAGTGCAGCGTAGAGATTGTTTTGCGGACCAACCACATGACCACCAGCTTCCAACAAAATGTCACCTTCCTGCAGAGGATGTTCAATGATATCGCAGGGACCATTGGGAAGCACTTCCTTGATCTTCAGCCCGGGGCCACCATGTTCCTTGTCAAAACGCAGGCCCAACATGCCACTGACTAATAAATTTTCGTTTTTGGGGGCAGAAATTCCCAGATGGGAAGCATTTAACTCACCAAGCATCATACGCACAATGTCGTTAAAATCACGTAAGGTTGGGGCGTTTGAAGCGGCCTGATGGTACTTGGTGTAAATTACTTTCCAGTTGGCACCGTGAAAGTTCGGGTCGTAAAACCGTTCATTCAATGTTCGCCAGGCCTCATTGAATTTTTGCCTTTGTTCCAGGTACTTTTCTACCCGCAGGCGGACATTAAAGGCAATAGATTTACCGTCCTTGCCATCCGGATTTAGAGAAAAGAGTTGCCCGCCCTTTTTAATAAAATAAATGCGTTTGTTTTTTGCGTGCCAGGTTATGTTGTGAGGCGCTTGCCCACCAGTGGTTAATGCTTTTAATTTGCTGCCATCCCATTTCACTTTCCACAAATCGCTTTTCCCAGAAGTATTGGTTTTAAAAACAATGAATTGGCCGTCCGGTGACCAGGTAAATTCGGTTTCGCTGCCGGGTAAGGATGTTACACGATGCAGACGTTTGTACAATTTCTCCGGTTCATCAATTTTTACAACAACGTTTTTCCGTTTTTTGTTTTTGGAAGATTTTTGTTTGGAAAAGAATTCTTCCCACTCCTCTTTCGTCTTTCTTTCATCTTCTTTGCGTAAAAAAACCATCCAAACGTCGGTATTGTTGGCAATTCTTCTTGAGATAAAAGCCAACCGACGGCCATCTGCGGACCATTGCGGCGCGTAATCGTTGTCCGGATGTTTGGAAATATTGTAACGCCGGCCACTTTCTAAATGATGTAGATAAACATCTTCATTAAATTCTTCATCTTCTACAGAGTAGGCCATCCATTTTCCATCCGGTGACCAGGTAAAGTCAGGTGTTGACCAGCCTTTTATCACCGTCTGTTCTTTGCCGCTGGCCAAATCTTTGATGATTAAGTCTCCCTTTCCCCGAACAAAGGCAATCTTTTTTCCGTCGGGTGAAAACCGAGGGTTAAACTCGTCTAATTCTGAATCGGTTAAGCGTTCCAACTTAAAACGAACGGCACGGGTTAAATCCTTTTGCTCCTTGTCGTCGCTGTAAAGCAGATAAATATTTTTATTGCCTGCCCGATCTGAAACAAAAGCCAGCGTATCATTGGTCGGATGCCAAACTACCTGTTCGTCACGCCAGGGCGAATGGGTTAATTGATTTAGAAAACGACCATCTTTATTGATGACGAAGATTTCTCCTCTGAGGACAAAGCTAATGGTAATCCCATCCGAACTTACGCTGAATTCAGAGGCTTTGCCTGTGTATTTTTCGTAATAATATGGATTGTCTACAAAATCGAGCGGAAGCTTTAATTCAATTTTTTGAGTTTGTTTTGTAAGCACATCAAAGGTGTAGAGATCGAACTGGCGTTCAAAGGCAATTAAAGTGCCATTGGCAGAAATTTCCGGATAGCGAATGCCATCTTCTTTGAAAAAGGTGAGTTGCTGCTTTTGCGAACCGTCAAGGGCCATTTGCCACAAGTTCATGGTACCATCTGTTTCGCTGGCGAAATAGATGGTTTTGCCATCAGCAGACCAGATGGGAAACAGATCGTTGCCCTCGAAATCAGTTAACTGGCTGTATCGCTTGGTTTGGAAGTCGTACAAAAAGATGTCTGTATTGCTGCTGCCCCGATAACCTTTGCGAAACACATCGGCCCGTCCCCGAACAAAGACCATGTAACGGCCATCGGGAGAAAGGCGCCCCTGTTGGGTGTACTCCGGAATGACTTCAAAAGGTGTTCCGCCGGTAACCGGTACCTGATAGGTGACGGGATTACGGTGGTAGTAAAAATTTCGGCGGGAACTGAAAAGGATGGATTTGCCATCCGGCGCCCACTGTTCTACTCTGTCGGGATTGCTGAAGTAGGTCAGGCGTTTGACCGTTCCACCATCCAAACTCAGAATGAAAACATCGTCATTACCGTAACGATCAGAAGAGAAAGCAATTTGCCGGCCATCCTTTGACCATTTTGGAGCGTAGTCATAGCCAGGATTTGCCGTCAGGCGTCTGGCCTGGCCGCCATCTTTTTGAACAAGCCAGATGTCACCCTGTAAAGAAAAAGCAATTTGCTGACCATCAGGTGAAGGCGCCGGCGTTCTCGGGAAAATGAGCGCATTTGCAGAAAAGGTTTCACCAAAGGAAAACAAAATTGCCAAAAAGATCAACCACCATTTCATTTTGTTCACTCCTGATTTATTTTGTTTCATTGTCTTTAAGATAAGAAACAAAAAGAAATTGGTCAAATCAAGTAAATCCTTTAATACCTTTTGAAAAAAAGAAGATCATTTAAATAAAATCACTACAAATCTAATTTGAGTCTGCCTATTTCTTGTAAACTTTCTTAAGAAGCGGCAATAAAGCCTGATTCCATTTCTGATATCCTTTGGCATTTAAATGCAAACCATCTTCAATAAAAAGCGAAGAATCAGGATTGCCATCTGGCGTGAGTAAAACACTTGCTAAATCAGCGTAGTAGCCTGCATTTTCTGCTGCTAAAAATTCTTTGATCTTTTGATTGGCCTGAT
>CAYNLJ010000115.1:0-6451 GCA_964398005.1 uncultured Caldithrix sp.
TTGAAAGAAATGCAAAACGGGTAACCATTAGCATTCACACGGCACGTCCGGGCATTGTGATCGGTAAAAAAGGCGCAGAAGTAGACAAATTACGTGAAGAATTGCGCTCCCTGACAAACAAAGAAATTCAAATCAATATTAATGAAATTAAAAAACCAGAATTGGATGCATATCTGGTTGCCGAAAATATTGCACGGCAAATCGAAGGAAAAGTAAGCTGGCGCCGTGCCATGAAAAAAGCGATTACTTCGTCCATGCGTTTAGGCGCTGAAGGAATCAAGATTATGTGCTCCGGACGTTTGGGCGGTGCTGAAATGGCCCGTTCCGAAATGTACAAAGACGGCCGAATCCCGCTGCACACGCTGCGCGCCGATGTGGACTATGCGCAGTATGATGCAGTGACTACTTACGGAACCATCGGGATTAAGGTCTGGATTTTCCACGGAGAAGTTATTGGTAAGGTACTGTAGCAGAGATTAGGAGTTATTCTCATGTTAATGCCCAAAAGAGTAAAATATCGTAAACAGCAACGTGGCCGAATGAAGGGCAAAGCACAGTCTGGCCATTACATTGCTTTTGGTAAATACGGCCTGAAGGCCATGGAATCGGCCTGGATTACCAGCCGGCAAATAGAAGCGGCACGTATTGCCATTACACGTCACATTCGCCGTGGCGGTAAAGTTTGGATTCGTATTTTCCCCGATAAACCGGTCACTAAAAAACCGGCCGAAACACGCATGGGAAAAGGAAAAGGTTCTCCGGAATATTGGGTAGCAGTGGTCAGACCCGGACGTATCTTGTTTGAGTTGGAAGGCGTACCTGTAGAATTGGCCAAAGAAGCTATGCGTTTGGCATCTCATAAATTGCCCATCAAAACAAAATTTGTGGTTAGCGAATAGCGGGAGTAGGGACGATGAAAAGTAAAGAAGATTTGAAGGGCTTGACCTTGGACGAGTTAAAGACCAAACTGGCTGAAGCCAAAGAAGAATATGAAAATTTAATGTTGCAGAAGGCAACACATGAGTTGTCTAATCCGATGCGCATTCGTAGCGTAAGACGCGAAATTGCCCGGATTAAAACTTTTATTAGACAACATGAATTAGGAATTTTACAACAAAAGTAGTGGGTAAACTATGGAAACAAAACGTGGATTGCGAAAAGTTCGAATTGGAACTGTAGTCAGTAATAAAATGGACAAAACGATCACTGTGGCGGTAGAACGTCGTTTCAGACACCCGATCTACGGTAAGTTTGTGAAGAAAACGGTGAAGTTTAAAGCACACGATCCAAAAAACGAGTGCAGTGAAGGTGACGTAGTAAAAATCATGGAGACCAGACCGCTCAGCAGAACCAAACGCTGGCGTCTTGTTGAAATCGTAGAAAAAGTGAAATAGGGAAGCTGAAAATGGTACAAGAATACACTAAACTCAACGTAGCGGATAATTCGGGTGCTCAAAAAGTAATGTGCATCCGCATTCTTGGGAGCTCTGGTAAAAAATACGGTACCATTGGCGATATCATCGTGGTTTCGGTAAAAAGCGCCATTCCTGGCGGTCAGGTTAAAAAAGGTGATGTGGCCAAAGCGGTTATTGTTCGGACAAAAAAAGAAATTCGCAGACCGGATGGCACCTACATCCGTTTTGATGATAACGCTGCTGTGCTGCTGGACAACCAGTTAGAGCCCAGAGGAACCCGTATTTTTGGCCCGGTTGCCCGCGAACTGCGCGACAAACAATTTATGAAAATTGTGTCGTTGGCACCAGAAGTATTGTAAATTAAGACGGGATGGAAGAGATGAAAATTCGTAAAGGCGATACGGTAAAAGTTATTACTGGTTCTTACAAGGATAAGGGGAAAATCGGTAAAGTGTTAAAAGTTTTCCCTGACAAAAACAGAATTATTGTAGAGGGGGTAAACCTGGTTAAACGCCACATGCGCCCTAACCAGCAAAACCCGCAGGGTGGCATTGTGGAAAAAGAAGCCCCCATTCATGTGTCCAATGTAATGTATTTTAACACTAAATTTAATACCACTACACGCATTGGATTCAAATATTTAGATGATGGCAGCAAAGTGCGTTATTGTAAGAATCCCGAATGTCAGGGTGAAATAATTCCTGATAATGAATAGCGATGATGGAGTAGAACAATGGCAGATTATTATCCGAGACTATTAGAAAAATATCAAAAAGAAGTGGTCCCTCACCTGATGGAAAAGTTTGGCTACAAGAATATCAACGAAGTGCCAAAACTGGTGAAAATCAGTGTAAACGCAGGTGTCGGCGAAGCCACTCAGGATCCAAAAGCGCTTGAAGGTGCAATCAAGGATTTGATGGTGATTACCGGGCAGAAACCCGTTGTAACCAAGGCCCGTAAATCGGTATCTAACTTCAAGTTGCGTCAGGGAATGAAGATTGGGGCCAAGGTTACCTTACGTAAGTGGTATATGTGGGAATTTTTAGATCGCTTCATTTCTGTTGCTGTACCACGTATCCGTGACTTCAGAGGGTTTTCAGATAAATCCTTTGATGGCCGTGGAAACTATTCTCTGGGAATCCGTGAACAGATTATTTTCCCCGAGATTAATGTGGACAACATTGATAAGATTCGAGGCTTCGATGTTACTTTTGTAACGACGGCCAAAACCGATGAAGAAGGTTACGAACTGTTAAAAGAATTAGGTTTTCCCTTCAGAAAAAAATAAAACGATGAGGTGTTAGATTTGGCACGTAAAGCATTAATAGTTAAACAGAGACGGAAACAAAAATTTAAAGTACGTGAGTACAATCGTTGTCAGCGCTGTGGAAGGCCACGCGCTTATTACCGGAAATTTGGCTTGTGTAGAATTTGTTTTCGTGAATTGGCCCTTCAGGGCGAAATACCCGGCGTAATTAAAGCGAGCTGGTAGTTGGAAAGGAGACTCAGTAAATGTCAATGACAGATCCAATTGCAGATTATCTAACTCGCATTCGCAATGCCTTGCATGCGCGTCAAAAATATGTGGATATTCCTGCTTCAAATTTAAAAAGAAAAATTTCGCGCATTTTGTTAGAGCAGGGCTACATTAAAAAGTACATTGTGATTGATGATGGAAAGCAAGGCATTATCAGAATATGGCTTAAATACGATGAAAATAATGAACCTGTAATTACTCACCTGGAACGCGTAAGCAAACCCGGGCGTCGTGTTTATGCCGATGTTGATAATTTGCCCAGAGTAATGAATAATTTAGGTATTGCCATTTTAACGACATCAAAAGGTGTGCTCACCGAACGGCAGGCTAAACGCTTAAATGTCGGTGGTGAAGTGTTGTGTTACATCTGGTAATGAATAGGAGAAGATAAAGTGTCACGTATCGGAAAATTACCAGTTCCAATTCCGGAAAATGTTACGGTTGATTTACAGGAAAACAACTATATGGTGGTCAAGGGGCCAAAAGGTCAGTTAGAACGCCAGTTGCATCCTAAAATCAATATTGAATTAAAAGATGGTGAAGTAGTAGTTACCCGTCAGGATGATTCCAAATTTAGCCGTTCGTTGCATGGTTTAACCCGGCAATTAATCGCCAATATGATAGACGGTGTTTCTAAAGGGTTTACCAAAAAGCTGCAGATTATTGGTGTTGGTTACCGCGCCGAAATGAAAGGCAAAAAACTGGTACTGGCCCTGGGCTATTCCCATCCCATCATTTTTTCGGCTCCGGAGTCCATTACGATTACTACTCCGAGCCCAACAGAGATTTTAATTTCCGGAATTGACAAGGAACTTGTTGGTTTGGTCGCTGCCAAAATCAGAAGTTTTCGTAAACCGGAACCCTACAAAGGCAAGGGCATTCGGTACGAAAACGAATACGTACGTCGTAAAGCAGGCAAGGCAGCAGGTAAATAAAGAATAGGGTGAGAGCGATGTCCAGAAAAATTAGAAGAAAAAAGAAAATAGTTGGTACAACCGAGCGGCCAAGGCTGGTTGTTTATCGTAGCAACAAATACATGCATGCTCAGTTGATTGATGATTCTCAACACAAGGTATTAATGGGCATGTTCGATAAAAGTAAAGTTGCAGCCGAAGCCGTAAAAGAAGGCAAAACCAAAACCGAAAGATCCAAAATTTTGGGTAAAATATTTGCCGAACAGGCTAAAAAATTAAAGGTGACTAAAATTGTTTTCGACAGAAACGGCTATCATTATCATGGCCGCGTAAAAGCCTTTGCCGATGGTGCAAGAGAAGGTGGATTGGATTTTTAAACTATTTAGGAGATTGCTGTGGTTGAACGTATCAATCCAAGTGAATTAGAGTTAAAAGAAAAAGTTATTCAAATTAACCGTGTTGCCAAGGTGTTAAAAGGTGGTCGTCGCTTTTCATTTAACGCGGTGGTTGTAGTTGGTGATGGTAAAGGTGTTGTTGGTTTAGGTCTGGGTAAGGCAAATGAAGTGATTAATGCCATTGCCAAGGGTACCGAACAGGCCAAAAAGAACCTGGTTCGTGTTTCTGTAATCAATGGAACCATCCCTCATCCGGCAAAAAGTAAATATGGTGCTGCTTACGTGGTCTTAAAACCTGCCGCTCCTGGTACCGGTGTAATTGCCGGCGGGCCGGTCAGGGCCATTTGTGAAGCCGCTGGTATTACCGATATTTTGACCAAAAATGTTGGTTCCAATAATGTACACAATGTAAGTAAGGCGACCTTTAATGCACTAAAAGAGATGCGTAGTGCAGAAGAAGTGGCAAAAAAGAGAGGCATTCCTCTCAAAAAATTGTTCCGTGGATAAATTTTGACAGGGAATGGAAATTATGGCAAAGAAAAAAGAAGCAGTAAAAAAGATTAAGATTACGCAGATCAGAAGCCTGATTGGTCGTCCTGAACCACAGAGACGTACCATTAAGGCCCTTGGCTTACATCGAATAAACCATAGCGTGGAACATAACGCTACCCCTCAAATTTTAGGAATGGTTAATAAAGTACGCCACCTGGTTAAAGTGGAAGAGCTTTAAGAAAGGAAATGAAGACGATGGATTTAAGTCAATTACGTCCTGCTAAAGGCGCAACCAAAAGCAGAAAGCGCATAGGTCGTGGCGAGGGTTCTGGCCAGGGTGTTACCGCAGGTAAAGGTAACAAGGGTGATCGTTCCCGTTCCGGCTCAAAAAGACGCGCCTGGTTTGAAGGTGGGCAAATGCCGTTGCAACGCCGATTACCAAAATTTGGATTCAAAAATATCAATAAAGTCATTTTTCAGGTGATTAATGTTGGTGATCTGGCCAAATTAGCCGATCAGGAGACCATTACCAAAGAAGATCTCGTTAAATCCGGATTAATTCGCAAGAAAAATCAACCGGTAAAATTACTTGGTGATGGTGAAATTGATCGTAAAATTAATATTCAGGTCGATGCAGTAAGCAAATCGGCTAAGGAAAAAATCGAAAAAGTTGGAGGCGTAGTTACTTTAACATGATGCTGGAAACATTTCGAAACATCTTTAAGATTGGCGATTTACGGAGAAAAATCCTTTTTACTTTAATGATCCTGGGTCTTGAACGGATTGGTACGCATATTGTTACACCTGGAATTGATACGGCTGCATTGGCTGAAGGATTTCGCCAGTTTCAGAACACTCTTTTCGGCCTTTACGATTTATTTGCCGGTGGTGCTTTTAAAAAGGCAGCTATCTTTGGTCTGGGAATTATGCCCTACATCTCTGCTTCCATTATCATTCAGTTGTTGGGCGCCGTTATTCCCTATTTCCAGAAGCTGCAAAAAGAAGGCGAAGAAGGCCGTAAAAAAATCATGCAGTATACCCGTTATGGCACATTGTTAATTTCTGCCATGCAGGCCTTTGGTGTAGCCATCTTTTTACAGAGCATTCAGTTGCCTGACGGAAGGTTGGCGGTACCTAATCCGGGAATTGGCTTTCAGTTGCTGACCATGATCTCAATGACCTCCGGAACAATGCTAATCATGTGGCTCGGTGAGTTGATCGATCAACATGGTATTGGCAACGGTATTTCCTTGATTATTTTTATCGGTATTATTGCCCGTTTCCCCGCTGCTATTATGGAAGAATATCAGCAGTTCACTATTGGGCAACGTGGCCTTTTGGCGGAAATTATGTTAATTGCCTTAGCTTTGGTAGTGATCTACTTCATCGTTCTTTTAACACAGGGCACCCGCAAGATACCGGTACAATACGCCAAACGGGTGGTTGGCCGCAAAGTGTATGGTGGGGTTAATACACACTTCCCCTTAAAGGTCAACACCGCTGGTGTAATGCCGATCATTTTCGCACAGGCTATTATGTTTGTGCCATCGACCCTGTTAACCTTTTTGCCGGACAACGATTTCTTTCTGTCTTTGCAGCAGTTGTTTTCCATGGATTCCTGGTTTTACTGGATTGTTTATGGATTGATGATTGTTTTCTTTACCTATTTTTACACGGCGATTGCTTTGAATCCGGTAG
>CAYNLJ010000116.1:0-6387 GCA_964398005.1 uncultured Caldithrix sp.
GCACCCAACACCAGTACATTGGCCGGAGGAATGGTACCTGCCGCTGTCATTAACAGGGGAAACATTTTGCCCACCATGTTTGCCGCAATCAAGACGGCTTTGTACCCAGCCACCGTAGCCATGGCGCTTAAGGCGTCCATGCTTTGGGCACGCGAAATACGGGGTACAAATTCCATGGCAAAACTAACGATTTTGCGTTCAGCCAAAGTTTGAACGACATCCAAATTAGCCAGCGGGGCAAGATAGCCGATGTAAACAGACCCCGTTTTCAACTGCTTTGCTTCTTCAATAGTCGGTGCCTGTACTTTTAGAATGACATCCGCCTGCTGGTAAAGCGAACCAGCATCCGGTACCATGGTAGCACCTGCCTGTTGATAGGCCTCATCCGAAAAGGAAGCCAGCATGCCGGCACCCTTTTCTACCAAAACTTCATGTCCCATTTTGGTAATAGTCGAGACCATGGCCGGCACCAGCGCTACCCGCGTTTCACCAGGTCGAATCTCCTTGGGAACTCCTACTTTCAAGGTTAACCTCCAAATTTATTTATTTATACTCAACGTCCTAACCAAAAGGCAAAAATTAATAACAATCCTGTCAAAAAATGTAAACCAATGGTCGAAACATTAACACGCAATAGTTCATAGGGCAATTTTGTAAGATCGGCATTGGGGCTGTTCCAGGCATTTAACCACTCCTTGCCCCATTGAATCGCCTTGTAGAGCAAAACCGTTGGTAGCAGGGCAATCACCACATAAGGAGTAGAAAGCTGCGGTTTAATAATACCTAAAATGGCCAGAAACAGAATAAAGGCAAAACTAAAAACATTAAAGGCCACATAAAAGGCAAAAGGGCCCTCGTACAATATTTGATTATTCCTGATCTTGGCCAGCCGCACAACCCAGGTGTTTTTGCCCACACGGGCGTCAGCCGGAGCATCCTGAAACTGATTAATCCAGACTACCAGCATAATCAAAATAGCCACAGGAATCGAGGCCAGCAACGGCCTGGTAAAATGCCAGTTAGCCAGATTATTCTGAATTAAAGGTTGACTTAACACAAAATGGGTACCTAATACCATTACCGGGCCAAAACCAAGCGCAATGGAAATTTCTCCCCAACCGTGGTAACCCAGGCGAATAGGGCTCCAGGTGTAAAGCATGCCAAGCAACACACCACTAATACCAATCCATAGCAAAGGACTGTTGCCCAAATAGCTTCCGGTAATTTCCCGGTTCAGGTAAAAGCCAATAACCATGGTCAATCCAAAAGTCAGCAATGCAGCCAGCAAAATTTTCCAGGGCCTGATCAAGCCGGCCTGAATCATCCGGCTGCCGCCGTTAAAGGGGCTGAACCATTTGTTTACTTCATCATTTCGGGAAGTATGGTCAAAATAGTCATTGGACAAATTGGTACCGGCCTGAGCCGATACACCACCGATCAAAACAAGCCAGAACAGTTTCCAGTTCCAGAGGGCCGCAGCCCCGGCCTGTTTTAAATCACCAAAAGCGATGACGGCACCCAGTAAAATTGGCACAATTGCTGCAGTAAAAAAAGGCGCCCGCACGGCACGAATCCAGAGTCCGATTCTTTTGCTAAATGCCTGCAGGGCTTCTTTAATAGTGGGGATTTCATGTTCCGGGAACTCCCTGAACTGGAATTTTTCATCGGCGTAAAAATCGACATATTTGATTAAGGTGGGCTTCAGGCGATAATAACCGACCACCTTGTTTTTAATGAGAAAAGGATCGTCCATGAATTCCTGAAAGGCTGTTGTCGTCTGCAGAATGAGGTCGTGTGCTTTCTGAATTTCCTGTGCATCTTTAATCTGGTAACAAAGGCCTTCGATTTGCAGGCCACGGATGCCTTCCTGGCCCTTAGGCCAGATAACGGCCTGTACCCTGGGATTAACGCGAATCTGTTCAGCCTTGCGTGTTGGATTAAAGGTAAAAAAGATCAGGTCCTGGCCATCTCTGGCAAAAAAAACCGAAGCCGCGGAACTATTTCCGTCAACTGAAGTCGCCAGTGTCATGCGATCGGCCTGGTCTAAAATTTCCGAGATTGTTTGATCAAGTTGTTTGGTGGACATAGCCGGTCCTCCACTAATGGGAACTAAGTTTGTCTAAACGCTTTTAAAGCATAGTTTTATTTCATGAATTTAATAAACTTAACACTGAGAAAAAAGAACATTGTATTTTTAGCTGATTTTAACTATTTTTCAAAAAAACAATAGAAAGGGTGCCACAATGAAGAAGCTACTCGTTATTTCTTTAATTTCTTTTCTCATTTTTGGCTGCGCGGCTTACAAAGAACTAAAACCCAAACCCGAAATTAATCCTGTAGAAAACGGCTACATCGAAATTTTAAAAGACGCCAAACAATTTAAACTTAAAAAAGATAAAAAGTACTTCATGGTCTTTCCAGCGGCCATGCAACCCAATTTTTACCTGATTCTTAAAATTAAGGATAAACAACTGTTAAATTATTATTTAACCGAAACCTTTGATCAGGGCAAGGGACGAATCATTGAAATCCAGGATGAAAGCCCTGAACCAGAAGTTGAAAACGTTTACCCGATTTCCAACAATATTCCCCGTTACTATCTGGTCATCGACCTGGTTAAGCAGGACATGGTTCTTAACATGGAATACCGCTACACCGCCCGCTGGCGCTATACCTTTGAACGCGAATATGCTTCTTTCAGCCAAACATTATCAGATAATTCCATTTCTCATGAAATTTACAACACTCTGGGTGTTTCCCTCAATCCAGATAAGGTCGACTGGCAAAAGGAATCTGCTGAAGTAAATGAAAAATTTAAAGCGCTGCAAACGTTAGCCTCCAAATTAAAGAAAATCGAAGAAATTTTTCCGCCCAACATTCTTAATACAACCGATGAGTCGTATCAAAATTATCTTAGCTTAAAAGAAACCCTGGAATCAGAAATTGCCTTTCAGCAAAAATACCAGCAATTAGCCGCATTACTTGCTGCCGAACGAAAGGCAGGTAATGATATGGAAGCTTTTTTTGGCACGATCCCTGCATTTATTGAGTTTTTTGAACAGAAAGACAATTTCAGTAAAAATGTTTGGATGGCTGTGCGTGATGTACTAAAAAACCGACTTGACAAGGTAGTTCCCTACTACGAATCCAGGTTAGCCAAGAAGAACGATGCCAATGCCATTCAATCAGCGATTCCGGAGCTGGAATCGTTAATCCCACTGGCCGGTCTGACCTTTGATGAAGACTTCAAACAACTGGCTGCGTTTGTTAAGGGCTACAATTCCACGGTGGATAAGATCTGGGCCGCCAAGAAAAAATTTGAAGCCATTGTACAGAAGGCAGAATCCAGGAGAAGCATGCCCGACAACCTGTTTTTCTCTGAAATTGTTACCCAGCTTTCAAAACTTCAATACACCTTGCCCAAGGTAGATCACCCAGGTTTACGCCCTTATGCCAGATATCAGTGTGTAAAACTTTTACAGAAAGAATTAAGAAAATTAAAGACGCAGATTAATGCAAAATTGAACAAGTACCGTAAAGCGGATTCCGTTGTGCCTAAAATCAATGTCATGCGTGATCAGAACAATATTCACGGGGTGTTGAGCCTGCTTAAGCAAAATCCGGACCTGGATTTTCTTTACCCCATGTACCGCAGCCTGGATGAACAATCATTAAAATCGCAGGCCAATAGTATTCGTAAGGCTATGTCGCTCGGCGACTTTACCGCTGCCGAACTGACGCTAAAGTCACTTTACAACGATCGCAATTTCGTTGATTACCAATCCATTTTACCTAAAAAGAGGCAATTGATTGCCAATTTACAGGATTCGTTGATCGCAGCAATTGTCGGACAATCCAAGCAACGTGCCTTAAAATTTATCGAAGACAATTTAACAACTGTGGAAGGCATTGACGAGCTTTACAACAATCCGGCCTTTTTCCCGGTGCATGAACCGACTTTTTACGCCTATCAAAAAGAAAAAAATCAAAAGAAGATTGCTGCATTACACCAGGAACTGGACCACTTGAAGACCGTAGTCTTTCCTGAACGGGCCATTCGTAAACTTTACGATCAGTTCATTGCCAATCCGGAACAGGACGGCGTTTTAAAGGCCAGAGCGATTGTAGGCCATGGCAAATATTACCAGGGCAATGACGCCTCCATTAAAAACCGGATTGCCGAATGCGACCCCAACATTCCCAAACTGGTCAGCAAACCCAAAGATTACCGGCGCGTGTTTGCCCTTCCGGTAACATCCAATTCCGCTGGCCAAAATGAATATCTCTTTAAACTCAATTTGAAAATTCCTTCGCCGGCACAATATCCCATTTTTGATGTTTACATCAAATTGCCGAAAGAGCTGGCACAAACAGCCGGTAGTCAACAGTGGTACCAGACGATTCGTTTTAACGGAAAAGAGCTTAAAAACGAAGACCGTTTCACCATCGTCGCTCCGGGACCGGAAAATAATTATGAATGTCAGATCGGCCCTCTGCAGATTGTAAAAACTGGCAATAACATTCTGGAAATCCGATTTAACAAAAACACCTTCAAAGTTTATCAGGTTAGTGTGATGGCACAAAAGCCGATTATTAAAAAGCACTAAACAAGGAGATTGATGATGAATTACAAATCACAAAAAGGCGCTATTGATAAAAAATATTTGTTCATTGGTGGCGGAATTGTAATAGTTCTGGCCGTGGTGCTCTATTTTATTTTTGCCAAAAACTTAAAAGATCAAATCGTGATTCCTTACATTTCCCACCAAAAACCGGTCATGGACCCACACATTCCCAGCCATATTCCCATTTCCGATAAGATAGATGAAATGCTTTACGATGGGTTGTTCAATATTTCGGCCAATCCAAGCGGTGTTACCTACGAAGACGGCCTGGGTGAATTGGTCGGTATTGACGCCAACAACATTGTGACCGTCCGGCTGAAACCAACCGTCAAATGGCATCAAAGTTTCAAAATCCTTTTAAACAAAGGCGACATCGACATTACGCCCACCGAGGCTGTTTACTTTATTGCCAATGATTTACGTTTCACCCTGAAACGCATTCAACGGCTGGGCAGCCTTTCGCCCGATTATGTTTTGGTTGGACAGGCTGTGGAAGACTTTGATTTTGTCGGTCCGGATGACAACAACGAAATTCGTTTCAAATTTAAAGGCGATCGCATCTGGAATGAAAATGACATCAAAGAGGTACTTTCCTTTAAAGTGCTGCCACACACGGCTACTTACAACCAGCTCAATTACACCAATGGCACCGGACCTTACATGTACGCCGGTGAACACAAAGATGTGATCTACTTTCCAAAAAACCCGGCCGGACAGGCTGTCATTTCACGTGTGGTGTTAAAGCCTTACATCGACAACAGCACCTTCACTTCAGAACTTAGCAGTGGCAACATTAACTGTCTATTAAGCACGCCTTTTGGCGCTTTGTCTCCCATTTTGCAGGACAGCAGCGATTTTTTTTACAAGTCCAATATCAGCAATACCTTTTTTGCCATCCTGTTTAACACCCAGCGCTTGAACAGGACGCAGCGCCAGGCCTTAAGAGCTTTGATCGATAATCAGAAAATCATCAACCGTTTTTACAAAGTGGGCAGTAAACAACAGCGCCACATCACCGATTTTCAGGGCAATGTTGACAATTACGAAGACTATTTAAACTACAGTGTTTTTCCTTCGTCCTCTTACTATGTGCAGGAAAAGATTGTAACTCCCTTAAAAACCAAACCCGAATTGCAGACGGGTGCCCTGGCCGACACTATCAAAATTGTAACCTGTCTGAATTACGGTTTTCGGGAAGAGCTGGCCGAACTGGTACGCATTTTAAACGACCCGCAGGTCACCGGTGGCAAAATTAAAGCCTTAGCCGTCAATAATGATCAGATTAAACGGGGCAATTACGACGCCGTTATTGTACCCATCACCAATTACCGCAGTAATTTCATGTTTGATCTTTACGACATCTTTTTGAGGGAGCCGGATTTTGCATCCCACAAAATCAATCTGATTACCGATTCCGACGAATATGGTCGCCGTTCCATCAATCTCCGTTCATTGCAGGCAGACAAAAACTTTTTCCGTCTGGACGCTTTAAATGCCACCGAAGACAGAGAAGAAATCGTAAAATTATTGCAAAATATTTACACCTTTATGTCCACCAGAGAAATCGGCGACAAGCAGGCCTTTGCCCGTTTTATTGACCAGCAGGAACAGGAACTGGCCCTGGGTAGCTGGTTGTTCTCGTTACCCTCTCTGGCCTATTTCAGCACCCAGTTTGATCCAAATTCAATTGATATTTATGGAGTAGCCTCACAGCTTTCGACCATTGAAAAATGGCGTGAAGCTAAAAAGTAATATGGGGTAC
>CAYNLJ010000117.1:0-6385 GCA_964398005.1 uncultured Caldithrix sp.
ATTGCTTACTTGTTGCTTACGGTAAGATTAATGAAATTGAAATAATTTCATTCGATAAAGATATTCGAAGAGCGATGCGCCTCTGAATTTTACTTCCCCGCAAATAATGGAATATTTTGCAAAATTCATTCTTACTTTCCCTTTTCTATAAAAGAATGCTGCATTTTGTAGATTAAATCTGGCAAAAAAAAGATGAATACTCAACAGTGAACTGAGATTTGTCGAATTCGAATTGGGTTAGAATGTGAACCGAAAATTGTTTGGATTAGAAGATAATGCTGTATTTGTCTTTTTAAAACAGGGGTTCCTCTTAATCCTTGTTTCCCGGTTCGTGCTTTTTAATGGCAACCATGTGCTGAGACTTTTCATATTGATAGAACACATCTAACCCGTTTTGTTGGCAAATGGACTGCACGATGGAAAGTCCAAGCCCGGGGGAATCCGATGTAGGACGGTCTTTTTTAAAGCGTTCAAACATTTTTTGCGGATCAGATTTCAAGTGTGGACCGCTGTTGGTAATTTGAAGCGAGCTTTTTGTGGTTGCAATTTCAATAAAGCCCTCAGGGATGTTGTGTTTGAGAGCATTAATCAACAGGTTGGAAATCAAAGTTTCGGCCATAAACGGATTCAGGTCAAAAATGAATCTTTCTTGGTAACGCCTTTGAACACGAATCTGTTTTATCCCGATCAATTCTTCCAGGTGTTTTAATTGTTCATCTATTAAAGAATTAAAGTCTATTGATTGCTTTTCGTTAAATTCACGATTTTCGATTTTGGTCAAAAGATTCAGCGATTGATTCAAGCGCGCCAAACGATTGACCGCCTGGTAAAGCGATTGAATAATCTGCATCTGTTCTTTGGAAAGCGACTGGTTTTGAATCAATACATCAAGTTTGGAACGAATGACCGCCAGCGGGGTCTGCATTTCGTGGGCTGCGTTTTCACTGAATTCTTTTAAGTTACGGTAGTCGTTCTGTATTTTTTGAGTCAGAGCATTTAAAGTTTTATTGAGTTGATTAAATTCCTTGATGGTACTTTCAGGAAGTTGTAATGGCCGTTTGCCGCTGAGTTCAAAAGCGTTTAATTCGTTTAAAGCCGTGTAGAAGGGTTTCCAGAGCTTGCGGTCGCTGTAAATATTGACGATGTTCAAAATTACGATCATCATCACAAAAATGCCAACCATTACACCAAATACGCCGGTGATCAAATCCTCTTTTTCAATCAGAGAACGACGCAGAGTGATTTGGTAAGTTTGGTCATTTACTCTGGCAAAAAAGCGAAGCTGGCGCATGGGAATATTTTCATTGGTTTCTTTAACAAAGATCAATGTGTCGTTCCAGCTTTCCTGCCTGGAGTAAGTTTTGTTTACAGGTCTGATTTTCATATTAATGGTGTCCCAGTTTGGAACAGGCCTGGACTCATGTGCTAATTTGGTTAAAATGCGCTTTTTCTCTGAGATCAGCGTTTCGTCTACCTCTTCGGCAATAAGTCCTTTGACTAGCAGGTAAAAGGTCAGACTGCCCAAAACAAAGACAAATAAAGAAGCAAAAGCAAAATATTGTACGACTTTTGTAGATAACTTTGTCATAAGCCAAACCTGTAACCAATGGCGTAAATTGTTTTAATGTAATCGTCTCCGCCGGCGTTCAGAATTTTTTTACGCAAATTTTTAATGTGCGTGTAAATAAAATCGAACGAATCCAGAAAGTCGGCCTGTTCACCTAAAAGATGTTCGGCAATGGCCTGGCGCGAGAGCACACGGTTTTGATTGGCCAGAAAATAAAGCAGGAGTTCATATTCGTTTTTAGTTAATTCAATTTCCTGCTCATTGACCATTACCTGTCTTTCATCTGGATAAACAGTAATCTGGCCAAAGACAATTTTCTTTTCGCCGTGGAACTGTCGGCGACGAATCACCGCCTGTAGTCGGGCGGACAATTCCGGCAGATGAAATGGCTTGGTTAGATAATCATCTGCACCGATTTTTAATCCATTAATTTTGTCATCCAGGGCGTTTTTAGCCGACACGATAATTACTCCGCTGTCGGCGTGATTTCGTTTCAATTCACGTACCAATTCCAGCCCATTGCCGTCCGGCAACATGATGTCCACAATGATGCAATCGTAAGAGAATAAATTGACTTTTTCCATGGCCTGCGTAAAATTAAGCGCTACTTCACAATGGTAGGCGTTTTTTTGTAAATAGTTAACCATAGAATCGGCTAATTCCTGTTCGTCTTCAACGATCAGAATATTCATCTCTTGTTCCTTAATAAACCATTTTAATTAAGATTAACTTATCATAACTTACAAAGCAAATCTGAAGAAATTTTGAAGAATGCGTTGTTATTAATAAGACGAGATGAGGTAAGTATTAAGTCGGCAATGGACCTGCAACAAGAGGATGTTACACAAAAGCGCATCAATAAATCAAAAGATTTGATTGTTTGGTTCTGAGTTTTGAATTGCATAACTTTTCCTATTTAAATCAGCCATTTTAATCTATTTCAAAAAATTTATTTCAATGGTTTTCAGTGAAAATAAAATCTTGTTCTGACTGGAATAACTATTTTCCCCTAATAGAAATTTTAAACATCAACTTTTCGAAACTTAATTGAATCTTATTACGTTTTTGTCTAAATTCGGCCAAAATAGCGGGGGCAATTTGAAGCTTAAAAAGATTTTTGAAACCATTTTCATTTACGGCGTTGCCTTAGTTCTGTTTATTGCATTCGATCTTCTGTTAAACAGGTTTACTGATTCAGTAATCTTTACTTTCACCGTAACCATTTTTATTTTATTACTTTTTCAACCTTATCTCATTCAGGGGTTGAAAAAATTATTTTTACGAAGAACCTATTTACTGGCTACCCGGGCGCAGCGTCTGTTGGAAAAACTAAATTTTGATCTCAATAAGGCAACCCACTTCGATGAGGTGACCAATCTCTTATTTGAGACTTTTGATCAGCTGTTTTTAGAACAACCGTACATTTTTTACATTCTGGAAGATGACAAATATTACCCGGCTCATTACCATAATATTTTTAACGACGATTTGCTGGCATTCGATTTAAAAAGTGAATACTTGTCCACCGTTCCAACAAACTCGTTATTAATCTCCAAACTAAATAAAACAAACTTTCCGGTAGAATTTACGGAACAGGCCCGAAAAGCAGATTTGTTTCATCTGTTACCTTTTCAGGGGCACAATCAAATTTTTGCTTTTTTGTTGATCAATGTTCAAAAAATTCCGTTTTTGGGAGAGCGGGAAGCCTGGAAAATATTTGAAAAAATTCAGCGTAAAGCGGGTTTAATTTTAGAAAATACCGCCCTGATTGTTGATTTGCAAAATCGCAATTATCAGGTACAAAAATTACTGGAAGTAGGACAAAAGATTTTGTCTTCCTTTGACATTAAACAAATTCTGGATTTTATCCTGCAAACGTTGCGCAAAGTTACCCACTACGATGCAGCCGCCATCTTTTTGTTTGACGAACATTCAGGAGAGTTGAAAAATATTAGCTATGACGGTTACAGACCGGAAGTAATCGAAAACCTGCATTTAAAGGTTGGCGAAGGTTCAATTGGTTGGGTTGTGCAGAACAAAACGCTGGATGTGATTGATGATGTCCGCAAATCGGATCATTATTACTGCTTGCGTGAAGAAACCCGATCACAGTGTGCCATTCCCCTAATCTTTGATGAGAAGGTGCTGGGTGTAATTGGGCTGGAAAGCGATCGTCTGTCTTATTTTAATAAACAGCTGGTAGAGATGCTGCAATTATTCAGCCAAATGGCGGCCATTGCCATCCACAATGCTAATCAATTTAAGGTACAACTGGAGAAGCAGGCCCTGGAACATGAACTGATCAACGCCAGTCAGATACAAAAAGCCTTACTGGTGCAACGATTTCCGCGTATTAAAGGATTGTCAATTACGGCGGTTAATATTCCCAGCAAAATTGTCAGCGGTGATTTATATGATGTGATTAAGTACGACGATACCACTGTTGGACTGGCCATTGGCGATGTGTCGGGCAAGGGCGCTCCGGCAGCAATTACCATGGCTCTGGTTCTGGCCGGTTTAAGGAGTCAACGACAGTTTTTTATGACAACCTGTGATCTGGTTTACCGATTAAACAATTTATTGTACGAGAGCAGCTTGGAAGGTAATTACGTTTCTTTCTTCTATGCCTTAATTTCAACCCAGAAAAATCGTGTTATTTTTACCAATGCCGGCCACAACCCGCCAATCATAGTACGCAAGGACGGTCAGGTAGAGCGCATGAAAGATGGCGGCATTGTACTTGGCTTTCAATCCGACATTAATTTTAAACAAAAAGAATTTGAATTTAATGCCGGAGACATTATTTTAATGTACACGGATGGTATTACCGAAGCCATGAATGAACAGGAAGAAGAATTTGGAGAAGCCCGATTAATTGAATTATTGAAAAAAAATCGTCATTTGTCCGTCTATGAACTCAGACAAAAGATCATACAGGAAGTTCAACAGTTTAGCCACAGGGAAGAACATGAGGACGACATGACATTGGTCCTTTGCAAATATGAATAACATTTTATGAAGAAAAAGAATATTAAAATCCTCTACATCGAGGATGATCCAGATGCCCGCGCTTTGATGGGCGATATTTTACGCTATCAGGGTTACACGTACCTTGAAGCCAACCGTGGATTGGAAGGAATCCGTCTGGCCAAGCTGCACAAACCTGATTTGATTTTGATTGATCTCATGTTGCCGGACATGCAGGGCTCGGAAGTCACGACGCACTTAAAAAGTCTGCCGGAACTGCAATCTATTCCCATCATTGCACTTACAGCCGCTACCGAAAAAAACATTCGTGAATATGTGCTGGCTGCCGGTTGCGATGGTTACATCAGCAAGCCTATTAATATCAATGAATTTGTTTTTAAAATTGAAGAATTTTTAGCTGGTAAGCGCGAATCGGTACCCCCGGAATTTGAACGCGAATTACTGCAACGCTACAATATTGAACTGGTAGAGCGTCTTAAAAGGAAGGTTTCGGAATTAGAACATTTAAATACGAACCTTACAAAACTAAATGAAGATCTGATTGCCTCTCGCGAAGAACTGGCCAGGTACAACGATCTGCTCTTTTATCTGAACTCACTGGCCAATGAATTGCGCACCTTGAATGACCCGCAAAAAATGTTGCAGATCCTGCCGGCCAAAATTGTGCAGGGATTTAGTATTGACCGCTGTATTGTGTTCGAATATGATCCGGAAGAGTGGCTGATGAACTATTTTTCATCTCACGGCCAGTTTGATTTTGAAGTTGAAACTTTATCCTTCAAAGTTGACCGGGATTTATTGTTTTTGCTGAAGGAAGAAGGTGGCTTACTGTGGGTGAAAGATTTACAACAAATCAAAGATCCTGCTCTGGAAGAAATAGGTCAAAAGCTGGGCTGTTCCAGCTTTGTGTTAGGCTATCTAAAAGAATTTAGCCGTAAAAACGTAGCCGATTCTTTTCTGGTTGAGGGAGAAACCGAGGAACTGGATCTACTCTTTAAAATTGATGAACATTACCTGATTTATATTGATAAATGTTACTCTCAGAAAAAATTTGCCACTTACGAAATTCGCATTTTACGTTCGTTTTTACAATCGGTTGCAGTGATTTACGAAAACATGCAGTTGTTTAACAGGCTGAAACAATTGTACAAAGTCAAGTCCGAAGAGGCCATCCGTGATGGATTGACCAATGTGTACAATTACCGCTATTTTGTGCGGGAATTACGCAAGGAGGTGGCCCGTACCAAACGTTACAATACGCCCTTCAGCTTGATTATGCTGGATATTGATTTTTTTAAGGAATACAATGACCTGCACGGCCATCTGGAAGGTGACGAAGTTTTACGTTCCATCAGTCGATTGCTTATCCTGAACACACGTTCTACCGATATTGTGGCACGCTATGGAGGTGAAGAATTTGTCATTATCTTACCGGGGATTAAGAAAAAGGAAGCACTGACCTTTGCCGAAAAGTTGAGAAAACTGGTAAAGGATCATCCGTTTCCCGATAAGGTACATGCGGAACCCTGTTCGCTAACGATCAGCATCGGAGTTGCCTCGTGCCCGGAGGACAGTGATGAACCCATTGAACTGGTGAGGATGGCTGATCAGGCACTTTACAAGGCTAAACAGAATGGCCGGGACCAGGTGTGTGTAGCAGGCACTTAAAAAATGTTGAATTTTAAGTTTTGAATTTTGAATGGGATTAGACGGTCAGTCATTCAATTAAATGCATCGAGACAGTCGATGCACTCCAAAATTCGCAGGCGTAAAGCCTGCGGCTACCGAACCATTAAACTCTTATACTCTGAACTCTTACACCCTTAACTT
>CAYNLJ010000118.1:0-6379 GCA_964398005.1 uncultured Caldithrix sp.
TTTTCTTCGGTCTGGCGAAAAAGCCGTTTTAATTCTCTTTTGTGTAACAGCAGCTTGCGGTCACGACGTGGATCAGGTTGTTCAAAAGCAGCCTGTTTATAGGGAGAAATGTGCATGCCAATCAGCCACAATTCGCCCTTTTTGAATCGGGCATAGGCATCCTGTAAATTGACTTTACCTTCGCGGATAGACTTAACTTCACTGCCTTTTAAGGCAATACCAGCTTCGATGGTGTCGACAATATGGTAATCGTGTCGGGCCTTTTTATTATTGGTTACAACCCGAATAGGTGCATTTGCCATGTTCGTTTCCGTTAATGTTTATTACAGGGAAAGCCCAATCTATAAAATTGAGCGATATTAAACAAGGTAATATTTAGATCTTGGCGCGAAGACACATTCGATCCAGATGGCGCGCCAATCGTCTTTGGATTGAGGAATCAATTGCATATTAATGATATCGCCTGCTTCAAGCCTGCTGATATCAAGCATGGAGAGGTCAACCAGCTGGTAGCGTTCTTTAATGTGGATGTCTTCTACCACAAAACGCCCATCCTGGTAATCAACAATTTCAAAAAAACCATCCAAGAGAGAACTGGAAGATTTTTCCGGTGAAAGCTGATATTCTACGTACGAATGATTACGATGGAAATTCTGGCTTAAATTAAAGGTACGTTTTAAAGCCATCAGATTGGAATCAATCAGTTCATTCCAGTAAACAAACAAATTCATTTCATAATTGTAATCAATGAACTTGATGAACTGTTCAAAGATTTCAAGTTCTTTTTCAAACCGGATCTGATCTTCAGCTGCCAACTCGGTGGGGAAGACGATCAGGAAAAACTCTTCTAAGTCTTCGTAAATCATATCGCTGATTTTCATTGGTCCCATAAAAGTAGTCAGGAATTTTTCGAATAATTGAATACTTTTGTATTCATTAGCCTCAGGTACCAGTTCCTGAAACTCTTCAATCACTGTTAAAATATTATCCTGTGAACGGCGCCAGGGTTCGGCCATTTCAGGATCGTCCGGGTCTTCGAAAGAGGCGGAATATTCTGGTTCGGACCAAATGTTGTCGTCAAATTCCATCAAACGATCAAAAAGTTCGCTGGCGTTTTCTTCGGGGGCCTTAAGTAAAGGATCGCCTTCCTTTTTTATGAGATCTACAACTTTGTCGTTGATAAAATGAATCAGTCGTTGTAACACCGGATGGTCATCACCGGCGGTGGCCTTTAAATCGTATCGATAAAAATCAAGCACGGTATCGATGATCACATAATTTAGTAAGTCGTGTTTCAGACAGTGTTCTTTGGTGGTGCAGGCGTAAACGCCAAATTCAGTACTTTCCGGGATTTTTCCGGCCTTAATGAAATCTTCCTGTGAAACTTTTTGCTGCAATTGATTTGGACAATTTAAGGGACAGGATCCAAAGCAATTTTTATCGAAAAATAACTGCAGGCTATCTCCCAAATGAAAAGCCAGATTGGTAATTTCCTCATTATTTAGAATCAGTTCTTCATCCACATTAAATAATTTCGGAAAAAAGGAGGTCTCAAGTTGTTCTGCCACCGAGTTCATCAATAAATAGATGAAGTAATCCAGGTGAGTCAGTTCGTAAACTTCCTTTTCCCAGGCTTTAATAAAATCTGCCGCGGAGATGTATATTTTATGAAATTGTTCTGCCAATATTTTCCTCCTTACAAAAGCTAAATTTATGGCAGCAATGGATTATTATCAAATAAAACTGTTTGTGAAAATCGTCCATTTAATGATTAAAAAATTTCCTATTTAACTTAATTATTTATAAATTTGTTTCGCCTGAAAAGGTCGGACAAATTTTTTTATTGCATCTTAAAATGCCGGTTTCTGAAATTGCCATGGTGCATGAGTTCTCTTTTAAATAGCGAACGAGTTCGGGCCTTTAATAATTCCCTTAGATGATTAACCAATGTGGTTAATTAATAATAAAACCCATGTTGAACAAATGGAGGAGGATAAGTGTCATGGCCAGGAAAAAGATTTTGATGCTGGTGGGAGATTTTGCCGAAGACTACGAAACCATGGTTCCGTTTCAGATTTTAACCATGGTTGGGCACGAGGTGCATGCTGTTTGTCCGGGCAAAAAGAAAGGGCAGACTGTAAAGACAGCGATTCATGATTTTGAAGGTGATCAAACTTACACGGAAAAGCCGGGCCACAATTTTGTGCTGAACGCAGATTTTGATGCAGTCAACGAAGCGGAATACGATGCGCTGGTCATTCCGGGTGGCCGGGCGCCGGAGTATTTGCGTTTAACCGACCGGGTGCTGGAAATTGTACGCCATTTTGCAGAAAATGACAAGCCGATTGCGGCAGTATGTCATGGTCCGCAAATATTAGCCGCGGCCGGTGTTTTGAAGGGTAAAAAATGTTCTTCGTATCCGGCTGTTAAAACCGAGGTAGAGTTAGCCGGGGGCAGCTGGGTGCCAAACAACGATACCTTCAGCAATGCACACACCGATGGCAAACTAGTGTCGGCTCCGGCCTGGCCGGCCCATCCGGAATGGATGAAGCAATTTCTGAAAGTGCTGGGTTCAACCATTGAACCATAATTCCTACTGATTCGCTACAATTTTGAATGCGATAATACACCCACTCTCCTGACAAATGAGAGTGGGTTTTTGTTTCAGGTTTAATTGTCTTATTGAAAGAACAGGACGATGGCAATTGTACACAAACTATTAGGACAGCCGTATCAGGACAATGCTTTATTTGTGCGGCTGGAAAGCGGACAAAAAATATTCAGGTTGTTGTTTGACTGTGGTGAAAGGACTATCTCGGAGTTGTCGCCTTCTGAAATCATGAAAATCGACCACCTCTTTTTCTCTCATTTCCATCTTGACCATGTCGCGGGTTTTGACCATTTTATTCGCCTTAATTACAACCGCGCAGGTAAAGCCGTTCATATCTGGGGGCCAGAAGGAACAACTGAAAAAGTTTTTAACCGCCTGAACAGTTTTTGCTGGAATCTTCTCCAGGATCTTGAAACGGAGTGGCAGATCCATGAATTGCAGGGCAACACTCTCCGGCATTCGGTTCTGCGGGCCAATGAACGTTTCAGTAAAATAACGGAATTGGGCACGGAACCGTTTGATGGTTTCCTGCTAAAAATACCAGAGTTCCAACTTTCAGCATTTGTTCTTGACCATAAAATTCCAGTCCTGGGCTTTAAGCTGAAAGAAACAGATCGCTTAAAAGTTTCTACAGAACATCTAAAAGCAATGAACTTAGAACCTGGTCCGTGGCTGCAACAGGTACTAAATGCCAAAACAGATGACAATCTAAAGATCAAAGTCAATGATAAAACGTTCCGTGTGGGAGAACTCAGAAATGAATTGCTTTTTACAGTCAAAGGAGACAGCCTGGCTTATCTGACCGATTTTAAAATTCCTGAACAGGGGTTTGCTGATCTCGTAGAATGGTTGGCGCAAACTCATGTTTTGTATTGTGAAGCCCAATATTTGAAAGAAGATCAGGCATTAGCCCAAAAGAATTATCATTTAACTGTTGAACAGGCAGCGCAGCTGGCCAGGGCGGCTAAGGTTGAACAACTGTACCTGTTTCATTTTTCCCAGCGTTACGAACATTTGCCTGTTGGTCATTTCAGAGAAGAAGCTCGCAAAATTTTCCCAAACAGTTTTGTCCCGGAATCCTGAAAGAGAAAAGAATCGCTGGTGCTTGAAACCATTCCCGGTCTTTTACGTTAACAATTTCTTTTGCTTTAAGTTGCTAAAATTTAGTAGTTTCAGTTCAAATCAGATAAACAGACGGGGATTAAAATATGAGGCAGCTTTTCAGAACAGGCATTGTGCTTTTAATGTTTGCAGCTATCGCTTTTGGGCAGCAGGCCACTCAAAAAGAGTGGAAAATTTTCCAGAAAGGCATTCAGGATTACAGGACGGGTGAATTTGAAAAGGCAAAAAAGAATTTTGAACTTGTGATTACCAGACTGGGCACAAAAAGCCATTTGCTGACCGCCAATTACCTGATGCTGACTAAAACCTTGTACAAAATGGGCCAGTTTGAAGAGTCCATTAAGATTTGCAATCAATTCCTGCAAAAATTCCCGAAAAGTAAGTATGTGGATGATGTAGAACTGGTGCTGGCCAATAACTACTATCGTCTGGGGCGGGTACAAACGGCTACGCAGTTGTGGCTAAAGCTGGCAGAAGGCGCGCAGGACAAGCGCTTGCAAAAAAAAGCATTTGATCTGGCTAAAAATGCCCTACGTTACGCTCTGGATGAACAAAATCTGTCCTTTCTGGAGCAGCAGGCCAGCAGTGATTTTCAGAAAAAATTTATTCAATACATTAAAGCCGAACGATACTATGAAGCCAGAAATCCTCAGGCAGCACTGACTATTCTGGAAGAGTACCAGAAGCTACCCGGTAAATTTGAAGCGCTTGATGAACTGGCTAATAATCTTTATGATTTTTTAAAGACCAAGCAGACCAATAAAATCAGAATCGCTGCCCTTTTGCCGACCAGCGGCATCAATCGGGAAATTGGTCAGGCCATTCTCGATGGCGCTCAACTGGCCATGGCCGAATTTAATCATATTCACGAGGTTAATGTTCAATTAATCCCCTTTGACTACCAGGGCAAGCTGGAACTGGCTTTGCAGAAGATGAAGGAGATTGGTAACGATCCTTCCATCATGGCTGTTTTCGGACCGCTGGAAAATGATGTTGCTGCAGCCTGTGCCGTTATTGCGGACTATGAAAGAATTCCCCTGATCACACCAACGGCTTCGGGCAGATATTTGCGTAAGATTTCCAACAATGTGGTCCAATTAGCAGTGCCGGTTGATGTTATGGCCAGTAAGCTGGCTCGTTTTGTAGTAGATTCACTGCAGTTCAGAAGAGTGGCCACTATGGCACCGGTTGAAGATTATTTTGTAGATTTTACCAATACCTTCACCGAATATTTAAAAGAAAATTTTATTGAAATTCCAATACAACAATGGTACTATCCGGATGAGACCGACCTGACCCAACATTTTAGAGCCATAAAGCGTATTGGCTTAAAACTGGCCTTTCAGGATTCTGTAATGCAGGCGGACTCAACGATTACGCTGGCTCAGATTGATTCTCTTTACCAGGTTTACACCAGAGAAAAACGTGAGGAAATATTGCAGTCTACCAATCGGGTAAAAATCGATTCTGCCGATATTCCGGTAAATAGTATTGATGCGCTGCTGATGCCCGTGTATCAGGAGGACATCCCCAAAATTGCCTCACAATACGCTTACTGGAATATTCAGGCGCAAATTTTGGGCAATGATGACTGGTATGATCTGGAAGCTTTGAATAAAAACAAGAGTTACCTGAACGGCCTATTGTTCATTACAGATCGTTTTTTAAATCAGGAAAGCTGGGATTACCGAAATTTCATCAATAAATTCAGAACTTCATTCCATCGCACGCCGGGACGGTTTGAGTTTTTAGGCTACGACAACTTTAACTTTGTGCTGAACGCTATTGAAACCAGCACAGAAAATCCGACACGCAATAATTTTTTGAGAGTGATTAAATCGGCACCGGAATTTGAAGGCATTTTAAGAAGATTTCACGTGGGCGAAAAACGCTACAACAATGCCACAAGAGTTTTGAAATACGTTTATGGTCAGTTGTTGCCTTTGAATTAAGCCCTGAAAGGATGAAGGATTAGTGCCGGAACCCGTGATTAAAAAATTTTCCATTTTTGCGGAATTTAAAGATTTGATTCATGGCTTTTCGACTCGTCGGGGTGGTTTCAGCAATGCCCCCTTTGATGAATTAAATTTGGGCCTTTCTACCCCTGATGATGCGGAAGTGGTGAAGCGAAATCGCCAGTTGTATTTCAGGACTCTGGGTGTTTTTGACCATGCGTTGGTCTTTCCCCAACAGACGCACTCGGCCAATGTACAAATTGTGACTCAATCCGGTGTTGTGCCCGATTGTGACGCATTAATTACCAATACTAAAAATCTGTTTTTAACTGTGCAAACAGCCGATTGTTTTCCGGTGTTTATTTTTGACCCCAATAAAAAAGTTGTAGCACTGGTGCATTCCGGCTGGCGTGGAACGGCACAAAACATTGTCGGCCGCACCATTAAAAAAATGGAAGAAACGTTCGGCTGTAGAGGTAATGATTTGTTGGTGGCCATTGGCCCGGGGGTGCAGCAAGCCTGTTACCAGGTGGATGAAAAGACTGCCGGGTATTTTGAATCAACTTTTTTAGTGCCCGATGGCCCCGGTCATTTTAAGCTGGATGTGCAGGGGAAAATTATTGACCAGCTTAAAGCCTGCAAGGTTCCGGAAAGTCAGATTGAATGGGACAGCCAGTGCACTCATTGTGCC
>CAYNLJ010000119.1:0-6371 GCA_964398005.1 uncultured Caldithrix sp.
TGAACAGGCCTTAAAGGATGCTGGATTGACACCTAAAGACATTGACGAAGTGATTCTGGTGGGTGGTTCTACCCGAATTCCGAAAGTGCAGGAAATTGTACGTAATTTCTTCGGTAAAGAACCACACAAAGGTGTGAACCCGGACGAAGTGGTGGCCATTGGTGCAGCTATTCAGGGTGCTGTTTTAACCGGTGAAGTGAAAGACGTCCTGTTGCTGGATGTGATTCCGCTGTCATTGGGTATTGAAACCTTAGGCGGTGTAATGACCAAACTGATTGAAGCCAACACCACGATTCCGACCAGAAAATCGGAAATCTTCTCTACGGCTGCTGACAATCAGACCAGTGTGGAAATTCATGTGCTGCAGGGTGAACGTCCAATGGCTGCTGACAACCGGACGCTGGGACGCTTCATTTTAGATGGTATTCCACCTGCACCGCGTGGTGTACCACAAATTGAGGTAACTTTTGACGTAGATGCCAACGGTATTTTACACGTAACCGCAAAAGACAAGGCAACTGGAAAAGAACAGAGCATTCGCATCGAAGCTTCCAGCGGTTTAACAGAAGAAGAAGTTGAACGCATGAAACGCGAAGCCCAGCAGCATGCAGCTGAAGACAAGAAACGCAAAGAAGAGATTGAAACCAAGAATAAAGCAGACACCGTGATTTACCAGACGGAAAAGCAGCTTAATGAATTAAAAGATAAGATGACCCCGGAAGACAAATCCAAACTGGAAACTGCCTTAGGGCGTCTCAAAGAAGCTCATAAAGCCGGTAATGTTGAAGAAATGAAATCGGCCATGGATCAGGTAAATACAACCTGGAATGAAATTGCTCAGCGGCTGTATTCAACTGCTGGAGCTGGTGCTACCGCTGGTCAACAGGCTGGCCCTGAAGCACAGGCCGGTGCAACGGGCGGTGCCGATGCCGGACAGCAGCAGGCCTCCGGTGATGACAAAAAGGTAGAAGATGCGGATTACGAAGTGATTGACGACGACAAGAATTAAGAAGCAATAAACCCTGCCTTTAAAGGCCATCCTGATAGTTCGGGATGGCCTTTTTTTTTTTTTACAGAGCTTTGAAAAGAGAAATTTAAGATTGGTTTGATGATTGAATGGCTGAGATAAGTTCATCCACCAGTGACTCAGCCGTTTGTACAATGTCCATAATCTGACTAGCTGACAATTGGTCAAAATGAATACCGGCAAGAACGGCTACATTGGTAGCCAGTGCTTTACTGAGTCTGCGGGCAATAGGAAAGATGAGGACATCTTCTTTGTGCCCTGGAAGGGTAAGCAGGGAAGCATTGCTTTTGGACTTTTGACCTCCGTAGCAATAACCAACAGCAACAGCGCCCAGGTGAGCATCTCCACCAGTGATGATCACCACTAAATCACTCCCCAGACTACGTGCTTCAAGTTTAAGATTATTTTTTTCCAAAATAAGAGGTTGGTTTAACATAACAAGTCCGGCATTAAGTTTCATATCTTAATGTAAGAGCCCTTGGCTAAAAAATCAATTCTCTGCCTGCAGATGGCGGGCAATTTCATTGACCAATTTTTGAATGACTTCCTCTTTATTCCCGGCAATGCGGCAGCCGGCCGCCCGGGCATGCCCCCCGCCATCAAAAGCTTTTGCCACCTTGTTTACATCGATCTGGCATTTGGAACGCAAACTGATTTTATGGTACCCTGGTTTTATTTCGCGAACAAAAAGGCCAATCTTGCCGCCACGAACTGCTACACTGTAATTGGTAAGTTCTTCGATTTCCGGTGGATTGGTGTTCTTCATGTCCTCATAATTCAGATAGATTACAGCCACCTTACCGTCCAGATGGGTTTCCATGGTGTAAAGGCCTTTACCAATCATGTGCAGCGCCTGCAGGCTGTTTTCAAAGAAGATGATGTTGTTGATCTCTGAAGGATTAACCCCAATCGAAACCATTCTTGAACAGATGTACAAATCGCGGGCGGTTGTGTTGGAAAAAGAGAAGCGTCCGGTATCATATACGATGCCGGTGTAAATGGCTTTGGCCAGCTCCAGATCGATTTCAACACCAGAAGCCTCAATGATTTCGTAAACCATGGCGGTGGTGGAAGAAGCAACTTCATCTACCCATTCCAGGTCGCCCATGGAATCTTCCTGAGGATGATGATCAATGCGCGCAACATGTGCACGATCCGGCAACAATTCACTGGCTGCCCCCAGTCTTAAATAGCCGGGGACATCCAGAATGATGGCCGATTGAATGTCAATGGTTCCGGGATTTAGATCATGAAAGGATTTTATTTCTTTGAATGAAGCTAAATAATCAAAACGCTGATCTAATCTCTTGTCAGTAAAAATCATGTAGGAAGTTTTATTGAGTTTTTTCAAAAACAGATGCATGGCAATAACGGCCGCAATAGCATCGCCATCAGCATTAATGTGCCCGGAAAGCATAAAATGATCGTGAGTCTTAATAAATTCCAGAAACCTTTCGATCATCTCCAGATATTTCGCAGGTTGCTTCAAGTGTTTTCCTCCTTAAAAAAGACAGAAATATAAGAAATAAAGAAATAGATGCCAATCTTTTTTCACTGCTTTTGGCTACAGATTAACACCAATGGACAGGGATGGTTTAATTAATTGACAAAGATTTAGGGTAACAGGGTAACGATTAACATGGTTAGAGGTTTTTAAAATGTAATTTTTTAGGATTTGTTAGAGTAAGGTGATTTAAATTATTTTAAAGACGGCAATTATTTCCTTACTCTTAACAAGGCAATGGTTCCGGCCAGTAAAAAGACCAGATTACCCAGCCAGGCACCTAATAAGGGATGCAGGCTGCCATTGTGTCCTAAAACCTGTCCCACACGAATGATAATAAAGTAGGTGAAACTGATCAGCAGGCTTAAGCCAAAATTAAGCCCCATACCCCCTTTGCGTTTACGCGAGGCCAGGGGAGCGCCCAATAACACTACAATAAAATTGGCCAAAGGCAGTGAAATTTTTAAATACTTTTCGACGATCCATTTGCGAGGATCTGCTCCAATGGCTTTTAATTCATCAATGAATTGAATGAGTTCTGAGTAGCTCATTTCTTCCGGCTTTTTTTGAACTAAGGCGAGATCATCCGGAACGACGGGAAGGTCGGTCAATACGCTGTCGGGTTTGCGGATCAAAATTTCATGCTGATCTTTAAACAAACGTAAGGTAACATTAAGCAATTTCCAGCTGGAATCCTGCCATTGCATACTCTTGGCGTCCAGTCGTTCCACCAGTTCTGACCTGTCGAATGTTTTAATGCTGACTTCGATAGCCCGGTTGCTGCTGCCGTTGTAAAATTTGGCACTCAGTGTCTGGTCTCTTGAGATCTGTAAAAAGACATTGGAACGTGAACGCGCCTGAGGACGCGGTTGCTTGTCTACCTGATAACGTTTAATGTCGTACCGTTTCTGATTGGCCTGAGGTACGGTAAATTCATTAAAAAAGAAGGCTAAAACGCTGATCAACAACGCTGCTACAAAAAGTGGGCGAAGGGTTCGGTAAAGACTAATGCCGGCCGAAAGCTGAGCCACAATTTCATTGTTAACAGCCATGGCCGAAACCGTAAACAAGGTGCTTAATAAAACGGCCACCGGTAACGTCAGACTGATAATGTAGGGAATGTAATAAAAATAGTAAAAGAAGATTTGCGAGAAGGTAGCCCCGCGGTCCAAAAAATGAGAGATATTTTCGATTAAATCGACAATCACAAAAATAATGATCCAGGCTACAATGCCTATGATCAGATTGATCAAAAATTGTTTTAGTACGTAGCGATCCAGTGCATTCAGCATTTATTGACCATTCCTTTTTCTAAAGCAGTAATTTGGTCGGACAAAACTCACCTGCAAGTTGTCCTGCTCAATTTATCAGATTTTATCTTTCAATCTTTGGCTTCTTCAGCTTCCTGATGAACGGATTCTTTCTTCCAGAACTTCAATTTTGCCAACCAGTATTCCCAGTCGATGAATGAGGTCTCTTTGACCGTTTTCCAGGTCAGGTAGGCCCCGGCTGCACCCACCAAGATATTGGCTCCCCACATGGCCCAGAAGGGGGTAATGATTCCCCTGTCAGCGAGATCTTCCCCTCCAATTAAAAAGACCCAGTAAAGCAGAAAAAAGCCAATACTCAAACTAATTCCAACTCCCATACTGCCTTTACGCGCTCTGATCCCCAAAGGCGCACCGATTAAAACAAAAACAATACTGGCAAAGGGGATGGAAAATTTCTTGTAAATTTCGACCATATACTTGTTGATGGCCCGATGCTGCATATCAATAAATTGTGTGTTGGTCTTTGCCTGCTGGTAATAACGATCGGTAACACGTTTAGCTTTGTTAATGGCCGCTTGCCAGTTGCTTTCACTCAGTCTGGACAGGAGAGAGTCGGCATTACCCGAATTTACACTGTCGCTGTGCAGAACCAGATTCTCCACAGCTGCCATATTTTGCTTCGTAATCTCTTTAAATCTGTTTAATCGTATGGCTATCTGGTTTCGAAAATATTCCACTTTTTTCTTCATCATGTTAACGGTCATTTCCCGGTCGCTGCGGTCGGTGTCTTTGCGCTCTTCAAAAACAAATTCTTCGGCCGGAATGTAAACCACCTGTTTTTCGAACAAGGAACGTTCATACTCAGTCGTCTTCTGCCGGTCCATTTTGTGGAATTCACCGCGAAACAAGGTAAAAATGAGACTTCTGCGTTCTACGGAATAGGTCATGTAGCCTTCTTCGGCCGTGATGGTAATGTCGGCTTTAGGATCACTCTGGTCAAAAATGGTTACATCTACCAGACGATCCGTTTCAGGTTTACCACGATATTCCGGACCTAATAAATTGGAAAGATCGAGCCATTCATCAGGCAATGGTTTTTCAATACGATTCACGACAATGGTGTATTGGTCCACTGTGTAAAAAATGCTGGGTTCCAATTGCAGGGTCGGCTTTTTTTGCCGGATGGAACGAAACATCAGTTTAGCCTGGTGATTGGATTCCGGTAAAATACGATCATTGAAAATAATCATGACCAGTGTTAAAACCAGAGCAGCATAAAGGGAAGGCCGAATGATCCGGTAGAGACTGATGCCGCTGGATTTAAGGATGGTGATTTCGTTGTCCGCCGAAAGCCGGCCAAAGGCCATTAAAACCGCCACCAGGGTGGCCATGGGAACGGCCAGAGCAAACATCCAGGCCAGGTTAAAGGCGATCAGTTTGACAATAATCCAGGCCGAAAGTCCTTTACCGAAGATTTGGCCGATGTATTTGACCAGGAAGTTCATCAACAAAATGAACATGATGACGGCCAGGGACATCACAAAAGGGCCAATATGTTCTTTAACGATGTAGCGATACAAAATTTTCATGTTTCTCTACGCACCTGTAAATTTCAGGTTTAATTTAAGGAAATTGAATATTCAAGCCAAAAGAACGTTTAGAACAGAAGAATTTTTATCGCTGACTATAGGAGAATCTTAGATAGGAAAGGTAATCAATGCGTAGATAACATAATTATTGCAGGTTTAAATAATTTGTAATTAAACATCCATTTTGTAAATTTTAAAGAATGTTTAATATTGATGCTTGTCTCGTTTTTGTTCTAATAATGAAATGTACTTAAATTCTTGTTGGTGCCAGGTCAGAAACAGGTTTAATTCATTGAAGTGCGAAATTAGTTAAATGTAACAATCAATTTTAACCGATGAAAAATGGTATTAAATATAATCTCCAATAAAGCCCACGAACGGATTGTTTTTAGCTTGAGACTAAATTCAATTGGTATTAAATTTTATTCCTATTCTGAGAGGCTTTGAACGTTTAAACCGAAATTAAGGATTAAGCAAACTAACTTCGAGTATCTAACACAGTTGTTTATGCAGGAGAGTGGAAAAGAACCATATATTATTAGCCATATTTGTCTTTTTGATAAAATACATTATTGAAAAACAATCAATTTTCAACAGAAATTAAAATCCAGGAATGCACGATGGAAAAGAAGAACACAGTATCCGGTGTTTTGGAAATTGCCAAACAGGGGCATGGTTTTACGCGTCAGCCGGAAAACAATTTTTTACCCTCAGCTAACGATGCCTTTGTACCACCTCAATTAATAAAAAAGTTCAAATTACGTGAAGGTGTTTTTGTTGAGGCGGTATTGCAGGAAAATAAAGGCAGAGGTAAAAACAAACCCGTTGCCGAAATTCTTGCGGTAAATGGTTTACCTCCGGAAAAATTCGCCACGATTCCGGAAATAAAATCACTGACTTCGATTGATCCTTTTGAAAGGTTGATCATAAAACAGAATGAACGTGATGTTACCGGTTGTGTCATTGATCTGTTTACGCCG
>CAYNLJ010000120.1:0-6334 GCA_964398005.1 uncultured Caldithrix sp.
CTTTTAAAGATTTGAAAATCCCAAGGATGACCTTTTTTAATGCCGATGGTTCACGCGGTGAAATGTGCGGTAATGGTTTGCGTGCGGTTGCCCAATATTTGCTTACCCTTGGAGTCTGCGGTAAAAAACATGAAAATACCATCCAGGCCGATGACGGCTTGCATCGATTTTATTTTGAAGCTCATGACTTGATTACAGTGGAATTATTATTAAATTCTTCTTCAGAATCGGTACCTGATTTGAGGAAGTTGCCATTACCGGTCAACGTTGAATTGCTTGGTTTTAAGCGAGTTGGGGTTCCCCACCTGGTGCTTGAAACAAAAGAGGCTGAGTTTAAAAATTTTGAAACGTTGGGCCGGCAATTGCGCTTCGCTTCAATGTTTGGTAGAGAGGGAACAAACGTGAATCTGATCCATCCGGTGGATGAGAATACTTTACAAGTAAGAACTTACGAAAGAGGTGTTGAAGCTGAAACCCTTTCCTGCGGTACTGGAGTAACGGCCAGTGCTCTATTGTACCTTGAGAAGAAAAATCCTCAGAAAACAGAATTGAATATTGAGACCAGCGGCGGAAAACTCAAAGTCGTTTTGAGACAGGGGCGAATCTTTTTGACCGGGCCGGCAAATATTGTTTTTGTCGGCCAAATCATATTTAATGGGTAACCATTTTCTGTTTCATTTAAAGCGTGGGAGGAACCATGCGTAAGTCCTTAATTTTCTTTTTGACCTTCTTTGTTTCCGCTTGTGCGGTCTTTCAACCTAAGCCAAAAACCTTACCTGAACTCGAATTTGTAGAAAATGAAGCGCTAAATAAGGTTCGGGTAGACAGTTTGATCGATGCAGGAATCAGATGGCATGCAAATGGCAATGATACGCTGGCTATTGAGACCTGGTTAAAGGTAATGAATTACACGGATACCATTCCGGATGTGTACAATTATCTGGGCGTGGTTTATCAGGATCTGGGGCAATTCCAGGAGGCTTTGAATTATTTTCAAAAAGCCATAGCGGCAGACAGCACCTACGACGAAGCTTACAATAACGCCGGTTATATGCTGCTATATCTAAACCGATTCAAAGATGCTAAAGCTCATTTTCAAAAGGCCTTGAAATTAAATCCTAATCTGGAACGGGCTAAAGAAAATCTGAAATTGGTCAATCAGATTCTGGCCGGCAAGTTAAACTGGCAGGTGTTTACTTTGGCCGAAAATGCTCAAAAAAGCAATGACTATCTGGAAGAGATTAACGGTTACAAAAAAGTACTACAATTGGATTCGACTTATGCCAAGGCACACAACAATTTAGGTGTGATCTATTTTTATGAGGGCAAGATGGACAGCGCCTTCAAGCATATCCGTCTGGCTTTGATACACGACCGTGATTATCCTGAAGCCATCAACAACCTGGGATATTTACACAAAGAATTGGGTAATTATGATTTAGCCATTCGTCTGTTCTTTAAAGCGTTAACACTAAAACCCCGCTATATTGGTGCATTAAATAATTTGGGAGAAACCTACTATCTAAAGGGCGAATCTGAAAATGCCAGACGGGTCTTTGAAACCGTTATGGATTTGGATAAGAATAATCGGGTCGCTAAAAAGTGGTTGGAAAAATTAAATTCGGATTAAAACCGTCTTTAAATGTATTTAAAAATTTATTAGTTTAAGAACATCACTCATGAGTAAAGAAAGAGTTCTCAGGATTATGATTGGTTCCAAACGAAGGAGAAAGAAATGCATGTGGTTTTAATGGCTGGTGGAATGGGAACACGATTTTGGCCTCGCAGCCGGAAAGGTTATCCCAAGCAGTTACTTAATCTATTTGGCGATAAATCCATGATTCGGTTGACCTACGAACGCATCAAAGATCTGACCAGCGATGAAAATATTTTAATCATTACAAATCAGGAATTGTTGGAGCCAATTCAGCAGCAAATCCCGGAAATTCCAAAATCTAATATAATTGCCGAACCCTTCGGTAAGAATACGGCTCCCTGTATTGGTCTGGCTGCGGCGATTGTGCGTAAAAAAGCTTCGCTCGAAGAACCCATGGTTATTCTGCCTGCCGATCACCTGATAAGAGAAGTGGATGTTTTTCAGGATGTTATTAAAACGGCGGTAACCTATGCTGAACAACATGACGCGCTGGTTACTTTGGGAATCACGCCCACCTATCCGGAAACGGGTTACGGCTACATTCAAAGAGGAGAAGCTGTCAGCAAGATTAACAACCGAACCATTTACAAAGTTAAGACCTTTGCTGAAAAGCCCAATCTGGAAACAGCAAAATTGTTTCTGAAAAGCGGCGACTTTTTGTGGAACAGTGGCATGTTTGTCTGGAAAACCGGCACCATTTTAAATGAGTTCAGTAAACATCAGCCGGAAATGGCAGCAGGTTTTGAACAGATTTTTCAAAATCTTTATACGGATCGAATGGAAGAAACCATACTTGATGTTTACATGCGGATTAAAACCATTTCGATCGACTATGCCATCATGGAAGTCGCGCAATCGGTTTACATTATCGAAGCCGACTTTAGCTGGAACGATGTGGGCTCCTGGGAAGCCGCTTATGCCATTTCGGAAAAAGATGGAAAACAAAATGCTATTACGGCGGCAAATAGTGTTGTCATTGATGCACAAAATAATTTAATTTATTCACCGAACAAATTAGTGGCCTTAATTGATGTGGATAATCTGGCAGTCGTTGAAACGGAGGATGCCATTTTAATTTGCCGTAAGGATAGTTCCCAGCGTGTGAAAGAAGTGGTCGATGCCTTAAAACAGCGAAAACTGGATCAGTATTTGTAATTAAAATCAGGTAAGCACAGGTGGCAAACAAAGAAGATCAAGTTCAGCAGGAAGCAGTATTAAAGCGATTGCTGGAATTGTTAGAAAAGCTTTCTATCCATGTTCGTTATGATCGGGGCTTTTTTAACGGAGGCTTAGTACGCTATAAAGATCAATTGTATTTGTACCTGAACCGAAAATCGGAAACCATGCAAAAAATTGAATTGATTCTTGATGAATTAAAACTAATTCAAATACCTGAAGAATTAATCACTGAAGAATTAAAGCCATATTTTAAATATAACAATCAGGAGGTATAAATTGGAATTTAATGGTCGGGGAGCAAAAAGACTCGAATCAGAAAATTTATTAGCCTTCCAGTTGTTTGACGACCAAAATCAGGTAATTTTGCAGGGTGTGGTTAAAACAATTGATATTAGCCGTACGGGTATAAGTATCGAGTCCTTTCAACCGATGGAAATCAATCGAAAAATAGAGTTAACGATTGGCTTTGGCGAAAATGTGGTTAAGGCCAGGGGTACCGTAAAAAATTGTGTGGGAAAGACAGAAAAAACTTATCATGTGGGCATTGAATTTGATTATTTAAGCGATGATGATTTAAACAAAATTGCTATGGTCTATCCGGGTTTATTAAGCTGAATACAGGGATTGTAATTACACCCATTCTTTTCACTTTCTCCTTGTAATTAATGGATTAATATTGGTCTTTTCATTTTTATTGATTTAGTTGTAATAACTTCACATAATTTATAATAAAGAAAAAAACTTAAAAAGTCATTTGATTTTTGGGATAAAAAATAATTAAGTTAGTTGCTACAGATTTAGAACAATTGATGAATGAAAGGAGAAAATTCATTTTTTCAAGTTTAAAATGTGACAAATAACATATTCACATTCAAGAATTGATGATATTCTTTATAAGGTAAAATAAAAAAGGAGGAGAGAGCGTGCGTTTTGTTACAACTTTAATGGTTCTATTTGCCTTCGCTACCTTAACATTAGCCAAAGGCTTACCTCAAAAAATTGACAAGACCAGGATTTTCAAAGCTCAAGTCCGGCAAATGTCTCTAAAAGAGACACTTTTTCAGGATGATTTAAATCCCAACATTCCTCTTAGTACCAGCCCTGTATTGCCCCTTAAAAAACCCATGATAACAAGCAAATTCTATACAGATAATTCCGTATTGGTGAAAATCGATTCGGCCCGTAATGGATTTGGCTGGTTGAATACCGCCATTCGATCGGTAGATCATTTCCAGGGTATGGATGCCATGAGCGTAGAGGTCGATTTTGTAGTGGCTGCCTATCGGCAATACATCCTGGCCAATCCGGCATCGGGTATTATTGGAGCCACCACCATAGATGTAGCCAATGGCCTGGACAATGGTGAATTTTATCGCCATGTGGAGTTGAACCAGGATTTGTACGATGGCACTATTGGTGGGCGATATCCGGGTGCTGTGGCCATTGATCGTCCATTCATCCATTTCAATCAATATGTTTCAGGTGACGCGCAGACTGCGCCGGCCGTGTCTCATCCCTATCTGATCACCGATTATGGTTCCTATGGTGTAAATGGCGGGGCCTGGACTCCCTCTTTTAAAATGGACGAAGGCTATCAGCACTGGACCTTTGCACAAAATCGTCTTTGGAACGGGCCGGTGGAAATTGTCAAAGGACAGGATGGCATGTACCATTACCTGGGAGCTTACAGAAACTGGACCATCGAGGGCGAGAGCCAACCCTATGAATACGTTTTACTGAATGCCGAAACCGACGATCCCACATTTGGCTGGACGATAGATACTGATCCTGCCTTAATAGACACCATGAACTTCTTCCTATATCCTTCAATATCGGTTAACTCCAGCGGTTTTGGTGCCTGTATTGGAGTAGGACATGCCGGACCACATGCCGGAGATACTTTTTATTTGAGCGAACTGCGATTAATGGTCATGGTTACGCATGATTATGGTAAAAGCTGGACCGATGTCCGGGAAGTCAGTTGGGCTGAGTTGGGCATTCCTGAAGAAATTACTGCAGATGATTCCATCTATGTTCCCTTGAATCCTGATGATCCAAATGATACGACTATGGTGATCTACGAGGGTCCCGCTTATGTAGCCATTCCAAACAACCATTCGGTTGATGTGCTGGTAACCGAGGACAATAAAATTTACACAGCCTTTGACATTACCTGGGGACCATTGGCCACTGAAAATACATATTACCGTAACTGGCAACAGTGTGGTTTGCATTTAGCTATTAGCACGGATGAGGGAGCAACGTTTAAGGATTCTCACGTGGCAATTAATAACGGCTTTTTTGTGGGTGACGAATCCAGCGCTGAAGTTGATGATAACTTATTCTTTGATTCAGAGGCTGATATTTCGGTAGATGAAAACGGCTATATTTATCTCACCTGGTTGGATCGTCCCAATACAGGTATTGAACCTGCGGAGGCAAGCCGGTATAATGATCCCAATGAAGGTATTTTGTTAAAAGCCGATGTATTCACAGCCCGTTCCACAGATGGCGGCAAAACCTGGACCTGGAAGATGAATGTAACCCAAACTCAGCATGTTGATGAATACGAACTTAAAGCGGTACGTAAGGCTGCTTCACGCAATAATGGTACCGTCTGGTTTGCCTACTGTGAAGTTGATCCCAATGAACCGGTAGCCCAGGGTGATCCGGATGCTTATACTTACCGAACAAACCGCATTTGGGTCGGTGAAGCCTACAGCTATCCTGATACCGGTGTTGGTATTGAAGATGATAAGGATTTGCTGGCCACCAGTCATGTTTTACTGCGTAATTATCCGAATCCATTTAACCCGACGACACATATTGAATTTAGCAGTACAGAAACAGGCCATGCTGTGCTTACGGTTTATGATGTAAATGGCCGGCTGGTCAAAAAATTGTTTGATAAACAGGTAAGATCCAATCAACTTTATCGGGTGGAATTTGATGCCCGGGATCTGGCATCCGGATTGTACTTTTACCGGTTAAATGTAAATGGCCATTTTACAACCCGTAAAATGGTACTGATGCGATAAAATAGAGATAAATGGTAAGTTCAATAAAATAACTCGGAGGAGGAGTTATGCGTCGTTGGTATTATTTCAGTTTAATTTTTGCCTTTTTAGCTTCGATGCTTTATGCCGGGCAGAAACCCATTCATCCTGTGGCCAAACAAAAAGGGCAACCGCTTTCCCTGAAAGTGAAGACGGTGACTGAGGCGCCTGCTGAACCTATGGTGCCTTATGCCAAGTATCCGATCAAGCAAAACAAGACAAAAGCTGAACCGCAAAAGTTAATGAAACGCACGGCCAGTGCTACCAATGTTTACCTGGATCGTTCAGGTCATGGTTATGGCTGGTTAAACCCATTGTCCCGCAAAATTGACCGCTGGACGGGCACCGATGTACAAACAGGAGACCCACGGGATGTGGTTTTGCTCAGCTATCGTGGAGAACAATCCGATGGGACTAATCAAGCCATGGATATTTGTGCGGC
>CAYNLJ010000121.1:0-6322 GCA_964398005.1 uncultured Caldithrix sp.
CACGGCTGGCAAAGTGTTCAATACTGCGCTTAATTTGCGCCGGACAGGAAATATTGGGGCAACGGATGGCTACTTCACCTTCGAATTGAATGAGTTCGGTTCCGCAAACCGGACAGGTTTTAGGTACTTCTACCGGCTTCGAATCTTTTGGCCGTTTAGCAAGATTCACACCGACTACCTTGGGGATGATATCGCCGCCTTTTTCAATGAAAACATAATCACGTTCACGAATATCTTTGCGTTCGATTTCATCTACATTGTGCAGGGTGGCTCGCGAAACCGTGGTACCAGCTAATTGCACGGGCTTCAGTTCCGCCACCGGGGTCACAATGCCGGTGCGACCTACCTGCCAGGTAATTTTTTCCAGCAAGGTTTCGGCTCTCTGCGCTTTGAATTTAAAGGCAATGGCCCAGCGCGGACTTTTAGCCGTGGCTCCCAGACGCGCTTGCTGTTCCAGACTGTTTACCTTGACCACCACGCCATCAATCTCGTAAGGTAAACTCTCGCGTTTAGCCTCCCACTCCTCTACAAAATCAAATACGTCCTGCAAAGACCGGCAAAGGCGAAAATGCGGATTTACCGGAAACCCAAGGGACTGCAACAATTTCAGATTTTCAAAATGGGTGGGGCGCACAAAACCGGCTTCATCCGCATCGATGTAATAGGCAAACAGATTTAAGCCGCGTTTGGCGACAATGCGCGGATCCTGTAATTTTAGCGATCCGGCGGCTGCATTTCTGGGATTGGCAAACAGGCTTTCGCCCTGCTCTTCACGATCTGCATTTAAGCGCCGGAACGCTTCTTTGGACATGTAAATTTCGCCGCGTACCTCGAAAAACTCAGGTACAGATGCTGAGTCCCTCACCACAAGCGGAATGGAGCGAATTGTACGTAAATTGGGGGTGATGTCATCGCCCTGCAACCCATCACCACGAGTTACTCCCCTCTCAAAACGGCCATTACGGTAATGCAGACTGATGGCGATACCATCAATTTTCAATTCCACCACATATTCCACCTTTTCCCCGGGCAGGGCCTGGCGCACCCGCTGGTCAAATTCACGAAACTCCATTTCGTTGTAGGTGTTGGCCAATGACAACATGGGTTTTCGATGCGTTACCGTAGGAAATTCTTTAATGGGCTGGCCGCTGACACGCTGGGTGGGCGAATCCGGCGTAATCAGTTCCGGATGTTCCTGCTCCAGCTTTTCCAATTCTTTCATCAACTGATCATACTCATAATCACTAATGGAAGGCTGGGCTAAAACGTAATATTCGTAATCATATTTATTGATTAATTTTCGTAATTCTTCAATGCGTTTTTTTACGTCCACCGCTCTTCTCCTTTGCCGACTAATTAATTGTAAAATTTATTTTTATTTAAAATATTTAACAAATTTATTTTAAACCAGCCCAATTTGATTTTACCTGAATTTATCCTTAATTTTTTTAATTCGTTAAAGTAAAGTTAAAATTAGATGTTACAAATATTTAATAAATATTCAGTCATATTCATCATGGTGCTTCTTGGCGCGTGCACCAATCCTTTTACGACCCGGGAAAGTCAGGTTGAAAAACCCGGCAGTTCCTTGCCGGGTCAAAATGGAGTTTACGATCCAGCCGTTACCCCGGAGTTGGTCTTCACTAACCTGAAGAAAGCTCTGCAGGAAAAAAATGTAGCCGAATACATGAAGTGTTTTATCCCCCAGTCGCTCGAGGGACAACAGCATTCTTTTTTATTTATTCCCGAACAACATTTTTCCAATGAATTTAGCAGACAACCCTGGACACTAAGCGACGAACAGAATTATTTCATCCAACTGGTACAGTCACAAAAAGGCAACTATCCAAAAATTGATTTAACCCTGGGAGATGGCGGAGAAATTGCGCTAAATCCAATTACTCCCACTTCCGTTAATGATTCTCTGGAAACAGGTAGTCTTAAATACAATCTAAAAATCGCCTTTTCCCTTGATTCCAGTAAAACCTACACTGGCTTTTTGCAGTTCCGCCTGTTTCGATCCTCAACCCCTCCGGAAGTCTGGTACATTTATTACTGGCAGGATAATGCCTTTAACAAAAATTATGAACAGACCTGGACCAATCTAAAGCTTTATTACCGAAAAAAGGCGATTTGATCATGAAACGATGGACAAATTTGCTGACTGGTTTAATCGTTATACTGCTTCTTTTCTATGCATGTGAAAACCCGTTTGCGCCTGGTCTGAAACAATCTTTTGAAGGCAGCACACTGATTATAACCGACCAGAAAACAGCCGAAGATGTGCTGATTAATTTCAAATATGCTTACAATTTTAAAGATTCGCTGGTTTACGCGGATCTGCTGGACAGCAGTTTTTTGTTTATTTCAAAAAACTTCGCTACCGAACCGGTAACCGACTTGACCTGGGGGAGGGATGTGGACATTAAGACCACCGTCGGCATGTTTCGTCACTTTCAGACGCTCAATCTGACCTGGGAAGGTACCGTTTACAATCGATTCTTAAATGAAGAAAGAACATTGAAAGAAATCAAAAAAGTTTTTAGTTTAGTACTTGATGGCGGACGAGAAATTCCCACCATTCGGGGGGAAGCCCTTTTTGTTTTAAAGAAGAAAACGCTGTCCAGAAACGACACAACAGGAATTTGGCGGATTATTCGCTGGGAAGATCTGTCATCTTTCTAAATGCACACAGGAGGTAACATTATGCATCGTTTAGCCGTTGATGTGGATCCGATTGCTTTTGTCCGTAACAGTTTTAAGGATAAATACCCGGACCCGATCCAGGCCGTAGTTCTGGCCGAATTGGGCGGGGCCGAAAGTATTGTGGCCTATTTACATGATGATCAGAAAACCGTCAAAGAAACGGATATTGTTTTGCTGAAGCACATTGTTAAAACCTATTTGAACATTCGGTGCAACCTGACCGAAGAAAATGTGCGCAAACTGCTACGGGTAAAACCCGACATGGTTACTTTTGTTGCTCCCGGCGAACTCAATGATATTATTCCACATCCTCTAAATGTGGACATGTATCCGACCCAATTGCAGGATTTTATTGTCGAACTGCGGACAAACGGTATTCTCAGTTCTGTGCTTATTGAACCCCAGGTAGAACAGATAAAACTGGCCGGTAAACTGGAATTTGATTATGTTGAATTGGATGCTTCCGGCCTGGCAACGGCTGAAGACATGGAATCGGAGATTGCGCTTTTGGAGGAATTGGACAACCTGGCCGTAGCCGCCAATAAACTGGGTATGGGAGTAAACATTAGCGGCGCCATCGGTTACGACAATATTCGTGACATCACCAAAATGGAGAATATTGAAGATATTATCGTGGGTAAACCATTGTTCGCAAAAAGTCTGGCCATAGGATTTGAACAAGCAGTAAGAGATCTGATTGCGTTAATGTAAAAAGGATTTTATCAAATGAAAATAAATACTCTTTTGCTATTACTCTCTTTTACCGGCGCCCTATTGGCAAAAAATGTTATTCATTATGACTGGCCAACAAAGACCAATGAAATGGGATTTTCTGCAAATTTCTCACGTTCAATCCCTTTAACAAAATGGCACCTTAGCAGCTCTTCCGGGGAGAAAGAAATAGAAATCCCATTGCTATTTAAGAATCTTAAGGAAATCACCTTAAGAAAAAAAATAACTTTACCTGCAAATCGCAAAGCGGGACAGGAAGTCTATTTGGTTGCCCAGGACATCCAGGGCGCCTGCTATTTTTACGTCAATAAACATCTTTTGGGCGTTTCGCCAAACAGCCCGAACCCTCTGCGATTTAAAATTCCCGCTGACTTACTGGAAGAGGATTCCAACCTCGAGTTAACTTTAAAGATTAAAAGTGTAGAAACTCCCGACAACGGGTTTCCAAACATCGTTTATAATTTATCCGAAGAGCGTTATATCGGTCTGGGCAGCGTGCTTTATTTGCAGCTGGTCGATTTCCCTATGGTAAGTATCAACCAACTGACTTTAACCAGCAGAAAAGGTCGGTTCTATTTGCATTATGAATACGAAATTCAGGCTGCCGGCCCTATCCAGGATTTTAAAGTTGAAGAAAATTTCCTACAGCCTTCAGAAGAAAAACCAATCTACAAAAAACTAAGGTACTCAAGAGATGTCAGGGGTAACACCATCACCCTGTCCGGTTCATTCCCTCTATCTCAGGATCATTTGTGGACTCCTGATTCCCCCAGACAACTACACTTTTCGGTACAGGGTCAGCTTACCACCAGTTCCGGCACAGAATCTTTTAATGTTGAACAGTCTTTTGGTGCCAGATCAATTAAAATAGTCAAGCAAAAATTTTATTTAAACAACAACCCCTTACAAATCAAAGGAATTAGCCTGCATTTTGCTCCGGCTATTTTTGACAACAGCAATTACCGCCAGGATTTAAAGCAGATGCTTGAATTTATTAAAGGTCTGCATTTTAATGCTATTCGTCTGTCTCATATGTTTCCTGATGGCGTGTTGCTGAATCTGGCAGATTCATTGGGTCTGATGGTTTTCGCCGAGTTTCCTGTTTGGCGCTATCCTGCTGAATTTTTTGCTGAAAATTTTTTATTGGAGGCAGGTAAAACCATCTGTCAGCAAATTAAGCCTTTCTATCAAAATCACCCTTCATTGGTAGCTGTCGGTCTGGGTCAGGAAATCCCCTTACATTTACCAGCTACTCAAAAATTCATGTTCATTTTGAACGGTAAATTAAAGGCTAATTTAAATGTTCTGAGCTACATTTCACCTATTCCTGGTTTTCCGCTGCCACCCGAACGTGTTTCTGATTTTTACCTCTACGATCGTTATTTGCCAGTTCATTTTTTGCCAGCAACTACCGAACTTCGTTCTTTTGCCCTAATAGGCAAAATCGGTCTATTAACACCCGAATTGTTAAAAGAAGAAAATAACGAAGAATCCCACCAGGTAAACCGGAGTTTGTTGATTAAAAATGAAATTTACAAAGCACTGAACGACCTTCAGCCCAATGGCGGTTTTATTGAATGCCTGTATGACTGGTTTACTGAATACCCCAATGAGTTTGCCCTAAATCCACAAAACAAGCAAAAAATTCCTCACGGTTTTTTGGATGAAAATGGGGAACCCAAGGCCTGGGTAAAATTATTGGCCGATCCCTGGCAATTTGATGAGGCAACGCTTCTCGATCAGTACACAGACCAAAAACCCTACTCCAACTTTTTTTCCATTTTAATGACCATAAGTACAATCATCTTCTTTGGAATTTACCGTCGGGTTCCACGTCTCAGGGAAAATGTCTGGCGCTCCCTGCGACATTCCTACGGTTTTTTTGTTGATCTGCGGGAGAGGCGCATTATTCCTTTCCTTAATTCGATTACGGTTGAAATGTTTACCTCGCTGGTTTTGGCTGTTTATTTGTCTTCACAAATCTATTTTTTTCATAAATCTTTCTGGCTCCAGGAAATTGTAGCCATATTTTTAGTTCCCCTGGGACTCTTTAAACAATATCTGCAATTCAGCCAAAACAAACTCTTGATCACTGTCTTTATTTTTCTTTTATTTGTACTTCTGCCTTTTCTTGGCGCATTCATTTTAAAAATTGTGGCCTGGGCCAATCGTTCTAAAATTCGCTTTCGCCAGGGATTTGCCACTATTTCCTGGGCAAGTGCTCCCATGATCTGGTTTTTTCCGGTAAGCCTAATCAGTTATCATTATCTGTTGTTTCAATACCCACTGCAATGGTTATGGTTGCTTCTGGCAATTTTTATTATATGGACTCAAATCCGGTTGATCAATGGCATCCACATTCTATTTATTGCTAAAACATCCAAAGTCTTTTTTATTTTATTGTTGTGTTATTTCATTCCAATTCTTATCTTTTGGGCTATTTTTAATCCACCTAATTACTGGGTTGATTATTTGCAGTTGATGGTTAATGCGCAAAGTTTGTTTTAAGGAGAACAATGTACCTATCAAGATTACAATTATTGGGATTCAAATCGTTTGCCCAAAAAATAAAATTAGATTTTAATGAAGGAATTTCCTGTATTATCGGGCCTAATGGTTCCGGAAAATCCAATATCGTTGATGCCGTACGCTGGGTGTTAGGTGAACAGCGTACTACGGTTTTACGAAGCGATAAAATGCAAAGCGTGATCTTTAACGGAACGCGCCAGCGCAAGCCCATGGGTATGGCTGAAGTCTCGTTAACCATTCAGAACAACAAAAAGATTTTAAACACCGAATTTGATGAAGTAGTAATTACCAGACGTCTCTACCGTTCTGGTGAAAGCGAATACCTGATCAATAATTCGGTGGTACGGTTAAAGGA
>CAYNLJ010000122.1:0-6291 GCA_964398005.1 uncultured Caldithrix sp.
TACTGGGTGCCAGTCCGTTAACTGTACCTCAATATTTGCCCTGCACTAAAGTACGTTCCGCCAGAGAAATGGCTGAGGCAGTTTTCGAACATTTTGACCAATGCCATTTCTACATTGGCGCAGCGGCCATTGCTGATTTCAGACCGGCTCAGATTAGTCCGGAAAAAATTAAAAAAAGCAGTCAAAGCAATACCCTGCAGCTGGAATTAGTTCGCACGGTAGATGTGTTGGCCGAATTGAATCGGAGAAAGAAGCAACAAAAATTAATCGGCTTCTCGGTGGAAACAGAGAATGAAATTGAAAATTCCCGCCAAAAACTATTGCGTAAAGGGTTGGATTGTATTATTATCAACAATCCGAGACATACCGGCGCAGCTTTTGGGCAGGAAACCAACAAAGTAAGTGTGCTGACCCGCAACGGCCGGTTGGAGTCGTGGCCCTTAATGACCAAACTGGAACTAAGTCTAAAAATCATGGATTTGCTGGCAGATCTGGGGAAAGAATCATGAAAGAACAACCGTTAATCAATGAAGTAATTCAATTCTTTGAATGGTATCAGCAGGTCTACGATTCGGAACTAATTTTGGAACGACCGGTTAGTGCCCCGGAACCTGAGATTAAAAAAACACAGGCACCAAAAGTGACCCAACCACGACGGACGTTTAGCAAGGGTGGCACATACAGGCAAACCAGTCCGGAACTTCAGACTTTTTACGAACAAATTAGAGATTGTCAAAAGTGCGATTTACACAAGACCCGTAAAAATTTTGTTTTTGGCTATGGCAATGCTCAGGCTGAAATCATGTTCGTAGGCGAAGCGCCAGGTCGTGATGAAGATGAACAGGGCCTGCCATTTGTGGGTGTTTCCGGGAAATTGCTGGACAAAATTTTTGAAGCCATTGGTCTAAAACGGGATGATGTTTACATTGCCAACGTCATTAAATGTCGCCCTCCAAACAACCGTAATCCCAAACCGGAAGAAATTGCCCAGTGCGAACCCTATTTAATCAAACAAATTGAACTGATTAAACCTAAAGTGATTGTGGCTCTGGGGCTGTTTGCAGCCAATACCCTTTTAAAATCCCAGGCTTCTCTCAGCGAACTACGCAAAGAAGAACACCATTATCAGGGCATACCGTTGATTGTAACTTACCATCCTTCTGCCTTGCTGCGCAAACCTATTTTAAAAGCAGAATCATGGAAGGATTTTAAGAAAATCCGACAATTTTTAAACGAAATTCAAAGCCAGTCTTCCTGAACTTCAGTTGTAAGGAGGCACTCCATCCAAACGCTACCAGGACTTAAATCGGAAGCTTAATTTTTGGAACCAAGAAAAATCATGGGATGAAATTAGAACTTAATTATTTTTGTTGCCCTTACAACAAAAATATTTTTTTTGGAGCTTTAGTTTACATTCTGATGCAACCTTTTACAAGTACCGAATTAATGTGGATTGAAGGCTGTTAAAAAAAATCTGATTGGCGCAAAAAATTTCTTGACGTCTTGTGATTTTTTGTTTATCCTTTAATCACTCATTTGTCGCAAAATAGAAAACTAATAGCTGTGAGAGGGAAAAAGTGGCAAACAACAGTAATAGACAAAAGATGCAAAATAAAGCCGATCAGCTGACTGCGCTGGAATCAGTGCGTGCCATGCCCCACAATATTGAGGTAGAACAGGCTGTTTTAGGAGCCATGTTTCTTGATCGTGATGCTGTGAACTTAGCGGTGGAAAATTTACTTCCTGAGTATTTTTACAAAAAAAGCCATGAACATGTTTTTCGGGCCATGGTCAAGCTGTTTGAACAGGATGCTGAAATTGATCTGTTGAGTGTAGCGGATATTTTAAAACAATGGGGTAAACTGGATGAGATTGGGGGACACGTTTACCTGGCCGAAATAGTGAACAGTACCCCCACTTCGGCAAATATTCAATATCATATCGAAATCGTAAAAAACAAAGCTCTGACCCGGCTACTGATTAAAACCTGCAATGTCATCATCGATGAGGCATATTCAGAAGAAAAAGAAATTGACAAACTGCTGGATTTTGCTGAGCAAAACGTGTTTGAAATTTCAGAGAAAAGATTAAAAAAAGGGTTTGACCCCATTAAACCCATTGTTCAGCGCACTTTTGAAAGAATTGACCAGCTTTATCATTCCAGTAAGGCAGGAGTCACCGGCGTACCTTCGGGCTACATGAAACTGGACCAGTTAACGGCTGGTTTGCAGCCTTCGGATCTGATTATTTTAGCCGGCCGGCCCAGTATGGGTAAAACAGCTTTTGCGCTTAATCTGGCCCGTAATGCGGCTATTGACCACGGCATTCCGGTGGGTATTTTCAGTCTGGAGATGTCCTCCGATTCGTTGGCCATGCGTCTGCTGTGTACTGAGGCTAAAGTTAACATTATGAGCGTGCGAACCGGTAAATTTTCCAAGGACGAAATGAAGCGCTTAACCGACTATGCTTCCAAGTTAATGACAGCGCCTATTTTTATTGATGATACCCCGGCCATGAATGTACTTGAACTTAGAGCCAAGGCGCGGCGTTTAAAAGCTGAACACAATATTCAATTGTTAGTGATTGACTATTTACAGCTGATGGAAGGCAAAGGCGACAATCGTCAACAGGAAATAACCCATATTTCACGATCTTTAAAAGCCATTGCCAAAGAATTGGACGTTCCGGTTCTGGCGCTCTCACAGCTTTCGAGAGCCGTTGAGACCAGGGACAAAACAAAAAAACCACAGTTGTCCGATTTACGTGAATCAGGTTCCATTGAACAGGATGCGGATGTGGTAATGTTTGTTTATCGTCCTGAATATTATGGAATTATGGAATTTGAAGAGACGGGTGAATCTACACATAACATGTGCGAGATTATTATTGGAAAGCAGAGAAACGGGCCTACAGGCACGGTTCGCTTAACATTTTTGAAAGAATACGGGAAATTTGCAGATCCGGACATTTTACACGAAGGTAGCTTGCCAATTTCTGCGTTTTAAACTCTTATGAACGAAAAGACCTTACTTGAGAAATTGCGAAAAAACTATGACCCTCAAATTGAGGATCTGATCAGGGAAGTGCAGACCTATGACCCTGATGCGGATGTGGAACAATTGCGCCTGGCCTACAAAATTGCCCTGGAGGCTCATGCCCGGCAGCGCCGTCAATCCGGCGAACCCTACTTTGAACACTGCCTTCAGGTAGCCCGGATTCTGGTCGATTTACACATGGATGCGCCCACTATTGTCGCCGCACTGTTACATGATACGGTAGAAGATACCGATGTCTCCCTGGAATTTTTAAAAGATGCTTTTGGGGATCGCATTGCACGTTTGGTTGATGGTGTTACTAAAATTGGTGGCCTGCGTTTTCAGAGCAAAGAGATGCGACAGGCCGAAACTTTCCGTAAAATGCTGCTCTCGATGGTTGATGACATTCGGGTGATTATTATTAAATTTGCCGATCGATTGCACAACATGCGCACACTCGATTCCGTGCCGGATGCTAAAAAAGAGAGGATTGCCATCGAAACCAGAGACGTGTACGCACCGCTTGCCCATCGACTGGGAATTTCACGTATTAAAACCGAATTGGAAGATCTTTCCCTAAAATATCTTGATCCCAAAGCTTACAAAGAAATCCGAAGGAAAGTAAGGGCCACAAAAAAGGAACGGGAATATTACATTCAGCGGGTAAAGGAACCGATCGAAAAGGAATTAAAAACACACAATATTGAAGCCCGCATCTTAGGCCGTCCCAAATCTTTTTACAGCATTTACACGAAAATGCGTCTGCGCAACAAACCGTTTGAAGAAATTTACGACCTGTTTGCTATCCGCATCATTGTCAAGCGGCTGGAAGAGTGTTACTATGTATTAGGAATTGTACACAGCCTTTTTATGCCCATTTCTGACCGCTTTAAGGATTACATCGCCACACCTAAAATTAACGGGTACCAGTCTTTGCACACTACCATTATCGGCCCCGATGGTAAAATGGTTGAAATTCAGATCCGAACCGAAGAGATGCACTTTATGGCGGAAGATGGCGTAGCGGCTCACTGGCGTTACAAACACGGGGTTCTGGAACGAACCCGTTTTGACGATCGCTTAAACTGGATAAAAGAACTACTGGAACGACAAATTGCCAACAACGATCCGGGTGATTTTTTGGAAGATTTGAAAATTGATCTTTTCCAGGATGAAGTCTTCGTCTTTTCACCACGTGGCGATTTGTTTAAGTTGCCCAGAGGATCAACCCCCATCGATTTTGCCTATGCTGTGCACACCAGCGTGGGGAATCATTGTATTGCGGCCAAAATAAACGGCAAAATTGTACCTCTAAAAACCGAATTAAAAAGCGGGCAACAGGTAGAAATTATTACTTCTCAAAATCAAAAGCCCAATCAGGACTGGTTATCTTTTGTGAAAACCAGCAAGGCACGCCATTGCATTCGGAAAGTGCTGCGTGAAGAACAGATGGTTCAAACCTTGAAAATGGGTGAAGAGATTTTGTCCCGCTTTTTAAAGAAGTACAAGTTATCTGAAGATTCGGCAGCTCTTAAAGAGGTGTTGGGAAAAATTGGTTTTCAAAATCTTGAAAGTTTAAAAATTGCCATTGGCCGCGGGGAATTTGTGATGGAGAATCTGGAGCGGAAACTCTTCCCCGAACAACCACCAAAACCCAAAAAAGAGAGCATTTTTGTCAAATTCTTAAAACGGGCCCGCGGCGATTCCGGTATTAAAGTCCATGGCATGGACAATATGTTGATCACATTTGCGCGATGCTGTCAGCCGGTACCGGGGGATCGAATCATTGGCTATTTGACGAGAGGCAGAGGCATTACTATTCATCGTACCGATTGTAAAAACATGCTGGAACTTTACAAAGAAAAAGAACGCATTATTGACGTGGAATGGGATACTGAAAGCGAACAAAAATTCCAGGTGCAATTATCCATTATTGGTGAAGACCGCAAAAACCTTTTAAAGGATATTACCACCTGCATTGCAAAACAGGACATCAATATCTTTAACGCCACCTTTCATGTGGAAGACATGTACGCTAAAGGCTTGCTTGATATTGAAGTGCAAAATTTGCAACACCTGACCAAAATTATCAATTCGATTCGTAAAATTAACGGAGTATTTTCGGTTGAACGTGTAGAAGATATTACACCATCAATCGAGGCCGAATCATAAACGAAAGTTATTTTCATCATTAAAAAAGATTTGAAATGTGCAGCAGGGTTTATTAGGTTTGTCAGAAATAATGGAATGATTTAAAGGGAAACCTTGGTTTCCCTTTCTTTTTCTGTAGCTAATCAACAAAGGAAAGGAGTAAACTTGAGTTACGTTTACTTAACAAAAGAAGGTCTTGAAAAATTAAAACAGGAATTACATGAATTAAAATACAAGATACGTCCGCAGATTTCTCAAAAAGTGGCCACGGCACGTGAACATGGCGATTTAAAGGAGAATGCTGAGTACCATGCGGCCAGGGAAGAGCTGGCTATGGTTGAGAGCCGTGTTCAGGAACTGGAAAGCAAATTGTCACGGGCTCAGGTAATCAGCGAGGAAGAAGTGGGCACGGACAGTGTTTCTATTTTAAACACTGTAAAATTATTGGATTTAAAAAAGAATCGTGAATTAAGCTACACGCTGGTTTCGGCTGAAGAGGCCGATTTCCGACAAAACAAGATTTCTGTTGTTTCTCCGGTAGGAAAAGCTTTACTGGGTAAAAAGGTAGGCGATGAAGTTGAAATACAGGTGCCGGCAGGCATTTTAAAATACAAAATTCTCTCCATTGAAATTTAAACAGTGTTAATGCAACCTTCGGATTAATTTTTCGTCTTAAAAAATAAAGATTAATCCGGAGGTTTCAATGCAAAATTCAGACATGGCTCAAAAAGTTCCCCCAAAAAGGCTTTACCGTTCTCGCGTCAACCGCATGATTGCCGGCGTTTGTGGGGGGCTGGCCGAATATGCAAATATTGACGCGACTTTGATGCGTATTATTTTCGTCATCCTGGGGCTCATGGGGGGCACAGGCATTCTTCTCTACATTATTGGAGTCATCATTATTCCCGAAAATCCAAATCAGCCAGGTACAGTTAAAAAGAAAAGTGAACGCGATCATTCCATTTTTTGGGGATCATTGCTCATTGTTTTGGGTGGAATTTTGCTTTTGAATCAGATGAATTTCATCCCGCCTGTTCATGTTTGGGCCTTGCCCTGGAATATGGTTTGGGCCGTCCTGTTAATTGCCATAGGAGCCTTTTTGGTC
>CAYNLJ010000123.1:0-6277 GCA_964398005.1 uncultured Caldithrix sp.
CCTTAATCACCACCTACACTTACGACCGAAGTAACCAAAAATTAAAAGGCTTTCAGACAACGAAATTGGAACTGGGCATTGATTATCAATGGAAGCGCTTTACTTTTTCACTGAACGGGTTTCATCAAAAAACGCAGGGTGTTCCGGTTTCCCTCAGCTATCCTCTGGTTTATTACCGCTACCTGTGGGACAACTGGCCGTCCGCTGCACCAAGCGGAACATTGGAGAAGATCACCTTAGCAGGTTCAGGATTTTCAGTTTACAAAAATGCGGCCTGGGTTCATAACAGCGGCCTGGAATTTTTAATTAAAAGTCATCGGCTTGTGGGGTTAAATCTGCGCTTTTGGCTAAGCGCTGCCTATTTTTTCAGCCGTTCGGGTTTAGAAGACGGGACGTACATTTTTTCTTCAACCAGCCGGAGTTATCAGGCAGGTGACACATTGTCTACAGGTTGGGTTGTACCGAAAGACATGCAAGTTGTTCCCTATTACAAACCTACCACCAGCTGGCGGCAAAAAACCATCATCAATTACAAGGTGGATTACACAGCAAAAAGTCTGGGTATTTGGCTGACGCTTAAAGCACAACAGGTATTGTGGGATCGGGACCTGAAAGTGGGTAATGTGACTCATCATGCTTTGGGGTATTACCAAGATGGAAAACTGATCCCCATTGATGCTCAAACTTCCACACGCATGAATCTGGATCGTTCATTCGATGAATTGAGCACAAAGGTTGATGATTCCCGGCCCAACGACAAGTGGTTGTTCAGTGTGATTGTAAGTAAAACTTTATTTAAAGGTGCTGAAATATCTTTCTTTGTGGAAAATATCTTCAACGATCGGGCCTATTACAAAACACCATGGGGTACCTATTCAGCAAGAAATCCGGAGATGTTTTGGGGAGTGGCCTTTAGTTCCATACTTGACGGATTATTTAAAGATTAAAAGGAAGTCGATGCAAAAGAGATGAAAAAAATCATTCTGTTTTTAATCGTGAGCGGTTGGTTCATTGCTTGTCAAAAAAAGCCACCTACGGCAGAAGATGGAAATCTGGAATTAATTGCAGTGGTTGTTGATCAAAGTGGATTGATCACTATTAATCCTGAGTTGGGGTACGCACCAGTCGCGAATGCCAATGCTGTACTGGAATCAAAGGATTATTTCGTTAAACCAGGTCACCCCCTCCGTTTTGAAGCCTGTTCTGATAGTCAGGGAGTCGTCACCTTTCGCAACCTTGTTTTGGGACGGTACACTCTTACGATTGAAAAAGAAATTACAGTTCCACTGAACGAGGCTCAACAAATTGATACGGTGACTATCCGGGGAAACAAGTTGCTTGATCTGTTGCAAAATCTGACAATGGACACCATAAAGGCTGATATTGCCTCTGCATCCAGTTTGGTCATTAACGAAATCTATTATTGTGGACCGGTGAACACAAGTTACTATTCTTATGACCAGTTTATTGAACTGTACAATAACAGTGACTCAACCGTTTACCTTGATGGTCTGATACTGTGTCAGGGGAAAAAGGCGTTTAAGCCGGATCAGGATTCAGTGGACTATGTTCAGGTGATCAAAATATTTCAATTTCCGGGGGAACCAAAAGTGGGGCGTGAATATCCATTGGCTCCTCATGATTATTTAGTTATTGCTCAGGATGCCATTGACCACACCCAGTTTATTGAAAATGCGCTGGACCTGTCATCTGCCGACTGGGAATTTTATGATCCCTATGGTTTTGAGATTGATAATCCAGCGCCCAATGTGGTAAACGCCTTACCCGCTGAACCCGGGGATTTTTTAATCAATCTCTGGCATGATTTCATCCTGTTGGCCGATGGCAGCGACTTTTATCCGGGCGAAGTCGTAGATGAAAATACGCAATATTACCACGTTCCGTTAAATACCATCATTGATGGAGTGGAATACAGCATTAATGGGAACAGTATTAAGTTGTTAACCCGAAGAGTAGATGCTGGTTTTGCCGGTGTGGGCTTGAGTCGCTACAGTGGCAAATCTGTACAGCGCAGACAGCCCGGATTTGACACCGACAACAGCAGTCTGGATTTTATTATTTTAAATCAGCCGACACCGGGGTATTGACAGATGAGAAGCAAAAGGTTTTTAATCGCTTACATTGGGGTCTTACTCCTTTTCGTTCATCTGCAGAGCAGTAACGTCTATCAATGGCCGCTGGGTGATTTAAAAATTGCCTTTCCGGCTCAGATCAATGAGATCAATCTTTATCATTTGAGTGGCAATTCGGCCTGGTTGCAGGCCAGTGATTCGTTAAACTGGATGATGATTACCATGAATAGCGCAAATTCTAAAGGTGACCTGCGCAGGTACTGGGATGCTTACGGAATTTCTCAAAATAATATTGCGTTTTCAGGCCAGAAGCATGTCACTCCAAACCGTGCATTCTATGGTGAAATTCGCTACAACATGGATTTCCTCAGCCGCGTAAATAAAGCTGTTGAATTGGACCCCTATGCTCAGGATCCTTTTGTAGCCTGTGATTCTGTTGAGGGAGACTTTTCCCTTATGGGACCGCAGATCAAAGCCGTATTTAGTCAACGATTGGGGCGTCAATTCTGGTGGGGTGCAGGACTCGATTATCAGATTTATCAGGGATTGAAACAGGTTTACTCCAGACCGGAGATCATTCGGCGAAAAATTAGGCTGGATTTGAGTATTGCTTATCAAGTTTCACCGAACCTGGTGGCAGGTTTCTCGGTGCGACCGATTGATGTGCAGGAACTAATTAAAATCGTCAAACAGCCTGATGGTACAAGCCCGGTTATTTATCGTTACCGTGGAGAATTTTTATTTACTTCGGTTACTGGTTCCGAAAGCAGAGAGGCCAGAACAAGAGGATGGGAATTGCAACCTCAGGTTATGTTTAATTCAAAAAGATTAAAAGCGGTCATCCATGCGGGTTACTTTTACCAATGGCATGAAGTTTATGATAATCCTTTGGTCCGTCATTATGAAGGCTATTATCAGGGGCAAAATTATTATTTTTCAATGATGGCCCGATATTTTTTGTCAGGCAAATTAAATTCCAGTGTGACGTTTCGTTACAAGTTGGATTACCTTAAAGATTGGGCAGAAGAACCGGTCAAAAAACTGGCAATCTATCGGTCCTGGCAACGAACACAACAATTTAGCCTGGGCTTTGCAAAGCGTCTGGGAAATATTCATCCTTTGATTTTGGGCTTTGAAGGAGAGTATGAACGATTTTTACCAGATAAAAGAGATTACCTGGCGCACGTGTTCAGGAAAGCGGCGATTTATGATTGGTCTTTTAAATTAGGCATCGACTATTCGCTTTTGCCAGGACAACGTTTGTTTACCAGTGCATGGTATAAAAATTTTACTGAACCACCCATTTGGAATTACTTTCAGAATTACCAGGCTACCGGAGGATCGATCGGTTATTACCTGAATGCTAAAAAAATGATTTGGATTTTTATTTCAAAATTTGCTAAATATCAGGGGACAGATAATCAAAGATCGAAGTATTATTTAAATTTTCAGGTACAATTAAGAAAGTTTTTGTAAATTTAACAATAAAAACCTTTGAATAATTTATCTTCAAAGGCGGCAACTCGCCCCCCATTACCTGTACCAGCCCGACTCAGTCGGATCTGTCCGGCTGCGCCGTCAAACAGGTCTTTGATGAAATGTGGGGACAAAGTACCGGTACTAAACAGGTTAGACTTGTTCCAAGAGGTAAGTTGAAAAAAGCATGTATGCAAAAAATGGCCAGAATATTAAGCAAAATTAGTATTAAAACACAGTTTAATAATTTGAAAATTAAAAAATTTTTTAATCATCAAGGAGGATAAAGATGAAAAAATATTTAATCATGATTTTATCCCTGACTATGGCAGGAGGCTTGTTCAGCCAATCGTGGCAGGTTGTAAAAAAAAGTGAAATGGTTTATTATCCCAATAGTGGGTTGTTTTTTAATGCAGATACCGGTCTCTGGGTAGGCGAGCAGGGCTCTGTCGTCATTACTCAGGATGGCGGGAAAACAATGAATTTGGTTCATGTTGCTGAAAATGCTGATGCGGAGTCCTGGAAAGATGTGGATTTTGCCAACGAGAAAATCGGATTTGCGTGTTCTAAAACAGGGGGATTGATTTACAAAACTGTTGATGGCGGATACCATTGGCAACAGGTAAGCGATACTAGTCAATTTGTTTTTGATTTTTACGATATTGCCGTGCCTCATCCGGACACTGTGTTCGTAGCCGGTAAAGAAGGCATGTTGAAATCCGTTGATGGAGGCGCCACCTGGGAAAAAATTGATTTTTCCTTTGAAGTAGATGGGAAAGTTCAAAAGTTGGACGGGGGCCTGGATTTCTGTAATGGTCGCGTGGGCGTTGTCGCCACAAACGCCAGTAAAGGTGCTACATGGTACACCCATGATGCCGGAAATACTTGGCAACTGGTACAGGTTACCTTTCCGGGTGGTGTGAGTAAAAAACTTTATGACGTCGCGGCCTATGGTGATTCTACGTTTGCTGTAGCTGGCTATCACAATTGTGTTTTTCTCTCTCAGGATGGAGGGAAATCCTATCAGCAGATTGCCGAATGGACGCCGGAATTCGTCTATCTTTCAGCAGTCCAAATTGTGGATGACAGTACGATCGTTGCAGGCGGTCTTAACGGCTTTGTTACTATGACTACTGATTTGGGGGCGTCATGGCAGGATATCAGTCTGCCGGCAAAACACACTGTTGCATTTGTAGCTTTTGTAGATCAAACCTTGGGTTATGTTTTCGCCCTGGACGGTCACTGGTTTAAGACAACGGATGGTGGCAACAGTTATGCCCCTCTCCTTGACTGGCCCGACGAAAATTTTAAAGGGCTGACCATTATTCCCGGCACTTCAATTATTGTTACAGGATTTAAAGGCGATGTAACCATCAGTACGGACGGTGGCTACACTTGGAGCTATCCCGATAATCAATTGGTCGGTGGTGTGAACACCCTGTACAGCGCAGATTTTGCCAATGAAAATTTGGGTCTGGTAGGCGGTTATCGCGGTGACCTATTCCGCACCATTGATGGCGGGGCTACCTGGCAAGCCATTGAAAATCCCATGAAAGACAATAAAAAGGATATCTACGCCATTCGTTTTATTAATGATCAATTGGTGCTTGCAGCAGGTAAAAGTGGTTATGTGATTAAATCGCAAGATGGCGGGCAAACATGGCAGCAAATACCGAACGAATCAACCAACACCATTTATGACTTGTGGGCTCTTTCTGAAAATCAGGTGTTAGCCGGTGCGTACAGTGGGCAGTTATTAGTTTCCTCGACCTCATTGGATTCTTTTTATTTGAAACATGATTATGGTTCCATGCAACTTCGTGAAATTGAATTTCGAGGGGAACATGGCGTGGCGGTTGGTACCGATGGCTACATCTTCCATACGACTCTCAGCAAATGGGACACTCTGGAACAGGTATTTGTTGAACCCAATGGGAACGATTTTTTAGCCACGGCTTTTGTTAACGATAGTCTCGTTTATGCGGTTGGCGGAAACGGTGCCATCTATTTTTCAACCGATGCCGGCCTCACATGGACAAAAGATGATAGCGTCACCAATGTTACTCTGGAACGCCTGGCCTATGGCAATGGTAAACTTTGGGCGGTTGGTGAACATGGCTATATCCTTAAAAAGGATTTTGAACCTCAGGTGGCTACCGAAAATTTGTTCATCAACGAATTCATGGCTGCTAATGACACCGCTTTTGCTGACGAACAGGGCGAATTTGATGATTGGATTGAAATTTTTAATGCTAATGATTTCCCCGTGGATATTGGTGGTATGTACCTTACCGATGACCTGAGCGATCCTCAGGCTTACCAGATTCCCGATTCACTTCCTGAACAAACGACGATTCCGGCTAAAGGGTTTTTATTACTCTGGGCCGACAAACAACCCGAACAGGGTGTTTTGCATGTGGGTATTAAATTAAAGGCAGCCGGTGAACAGATTGGCCTGGCGGAAAAATTTGAAGGACAATTTCGCTTTATCGATTCTTTAACCTTTGGCGAACAGACCCCGGATATTTCATTTGGCCGCAAAACAGACGGCCAATCGGAGTGGGTCTTTTTTGTAAAAGCTTCCCCTGGTGAAACCAATGCCAACGGGGTAATTGTCAGTCTTGAAGCCGAACCAAACCATACGGTAAGGGGTTATCAGCTTAAGCAAAATTATCCCAACCCCTTTAACCCGAGGACAACCATTGAAT
>CAYNLJ010000124.1:0-6239 GCA_964398005.1 uncultured Caldithrix sp.
ATTTAAACATCAGCTGGGTAGAGTTTGCCAATTTAACTCAACTGGCCATTCACAATGCACATAAGAAAATTTTAAAACATAACCTTTTTAAGAAGTGGTGGGAGGAGTAAGTTAAACGGGTAAGAGTTTACAAGTTAAGAGAATATTTGCTTTAATAGTGGGGTCAGGCTTTAGGAAGTTTGAAGTTTGAAGGGTGAAGGGTGAAGTTTGAAATTAATTTGTAAGACTGATGAAGTATGAACGGGAATAGGCAAAAGTTAATCAGGGGCCCTAAACAATAGAACACGGATGGCACAGATTCTACGGATTAGCACGGAAAATCTTTAAAATAAAATAGATAATATCATTAAGAAAATCCGTGGGTTTCCGTGGTTATCCGTTTAATCCGTGTTCTAAAAAGTAAATCGGTGAATTCGGTGTGTTTCGGTGGCCACTAATAATTAAGTCCCAGCGAAATGTAACCAAGTGTCCGACCGCTGGTCAAATGCCCAAGAGCGAATTTCAACGGTCCTAAAACGGTATCAATTTCCAGGGCGGCTCCAAGTCCGGAAAAGAAATCTTCCGAAGAAAAGACCAGTTGCGGGTCTGTCCAGACTCCACCAAAGTCGTACCGTGCAGACAGATAAAAATCTCTGAACATAAAATTATTACTGAAAAATTTTTTAAGTGGTAAATTGAAACGATATTCACCACTTAAAAGAAATAACTGGCGTCCAAAATATTCATTTTCATAAAGACCATAAAACTCATCCAGACCGCCCAGTCTGAAATTCTCAGAAAATGGCAGGCTGCGGTCACCGACACCAAAAAAGGTTCGGATGTGCCAGGTAGCCCGGTTTTTAAAGGTGTAATAACCTTCCAGATTAACCAGAATTTTAGTGTAGGGTTCTGTGCTGCCTAAAAACAGTTTATTGCCGGATTCCCAGGCCCAGTAATTGTTGATGCCCTTGGTTGGGAAATCAATCCGGTCCCGTTTATCGGCCACAGCTCTGATGGCAAAAGTGCGTAATTCAATATTCTGAGGAAAAGCGAAAGCGCCTTCCTGCACCATGTCTTTCACGTTTTCATGGCGTAATTCAATAATAAACTGTCCTAACCGTTTAAGCTGTTGTCCCACCTGAAAACGAGCCCCGCGACGTTCTTCCCGGTAACTGCCCGAACTACCGTCCGGATTTTTAATGGGATTGACTTGCCAGGTGTAATACCCTTGCAGATCAAAAGTCAGATAGGTCGTAAAAATGCGGTCATCTCTCAATTTAAAGCCTAATTTTCCGTCCCGGTTGCCGAAACGCCCCACCATCATGGCTTTTACGCCGAGGCCCAGTAACGATTCATCGCCAAATTCCAGATACATCTGCGCTTTACGATCCGTATCATATTTACCGCCCAGCCGCATCACCACTGTCGATTTTTCCTTTACCCGCACAATCAGGCGGTAGGTGGGTTTTGTTTCAACAATATCCACGGTCACCCGTTCAAACAATTGAGTAGCGTAAACATTGCGGATCGCCTGGGCAATGTTTTTCCAGTTAAAGACTTTACCCTTCTGCCTTCCGAATTCACGTGCAATCACGTAATCTCTTATCTTTTCATTACCGGCAATTTCAATCTCACTCACCAGCCCTTCATTAATATTAATAGTCAGTTCCTGATTAGCCCGATCCCAGAAAATACTGTCTACCTGCATTAAAGAAAAACCATCGGCCCGGTACAAATCCGTAAGATGCTGCAAATCTTCCCGCAGGTAAGCCAGATTCAAAGGTTCGTTTTCACGTAATAACATTAGGGGTTTTAACGTCGACTCGTCTTTTTCCTGCAGGCCGGTAAATTTAAGTTTTTTGATGAGTGGAAATTTTTCCAACTGGATTCTAAACTGGACCGAATCGCTTGAGGTGTCAGCAAAAACAGCAATATTACGGTATTTGCCTGTACTGGCAAGTTGCTCTACCAGTTCTGGGATGTGTTCTAACTTCTGCCAGCTGTTTTCCAGCGAACGGAACCATATCAGTTGTTCCGCTTCAAGTCGGGATTGGTTGAAAAGGATTTTTTTTACAAAAACCTTTCTGTCTGTTTTTTGCTTTTTTTGATTAATGAGATTTTGAATTTCCGTCACTTGTTGGGAAGCGGCCTTAAAGCCCAGATCTACCAGTTGGTCAAGATGGGAATAGTCGTCATTGCGGCGTTGCCCAATATTGGGTTCAATCAGAATATCTGCGTATTCTCGTTCCATTCGGCGTTCCAGCTCCGCCATAATGGTAGTGGCCTGATCTACAATTTGCCAGGGCGCATTGATTTCATTCTTCTTGCGCAAGGGCGAGGTTACGTCCACGGCGATTACAATATCGGCACCTTCCGAACGAGCCACATGGACAGGCAAATTTGACTTTAAGCCGCCATCGACCAGTAACATGGAATCTCTTTCAATGGGTACAAACAACAGCGGAATACTACTGGAAGCATCAATGGCTTCAGCCAGATTGCCGTTTTTCAAAACCACCGTCCGGCCACTGACCAAATCGGTGGTTACTGCACGAAACGGAATTTTTAAATGGTCGAAGCTGGTGGTGGCCTGGTAACGAGCCCGCAAAATGATGTCTGAGAGGGTCATCAATATTTTTTGACCGGGAGAAATAGCAACCGGAATGAACGGTGTACCATTCTTAAAACGTAAGTTGATCAAATAACGGTCCTGTTCCCCTTTCTGGCCTAAAAACAGAGCCGTTCGTTGTGTTCGGTCCTGGTAAATTTCATCCCAGGCAATGGAATTCATGATTTTCAGAATTTCATCCGTAGAATAGCCGGAAGCGTAAAGGCCACCCACCACGCTGCCAATACTGGTTCCCACAATTAAATCGATGGGGATATTGTTCTTTTCCAGCGCCTTGATTACCCCAATATGAGCCACACCCCGTGCTCCGCCTCCGCTTAAAACCAAAGCAATTTTAGGCCTCTCAACCTTGATTCCGTTGGATGAAACCAGAATTTGTCCGTGACTAAACTGATATTGCTTTTTAAAGATTAGTTCAGCAAAAGCCGAGGAGCAAATCACAAAAACCAGGAGCATCACTGTCCACAGGCGCATGCTGTATTTCCCTTTCTCAATTAGCAGGTTGTTGCTGCTGATATTGATCCAGCAATCGTTTAAAATAGGCTTCTATCAGCAATTGATAATCACGATTGTACCCTTGTTGCAAAGCATTGCGCATGGCATCCTGTAATTGTTTCAGTTCAAGATCGTACACATTGCCCAACTTTTGAGGGTCGTGTGCCAGATAGGTTTTAGCCCGTTCCGCTTTGCGTTTCCTGGAATATTCTTTTTCTCTGATTGATTTTTGTGCATCGAGCATGCGGGACAAAATACGTTGTTGTCGCTCGATGGTTTTACGGCTGATGTTTTTATTAAGCAAATCCTTTACGACCTTGTCCATTTCCTGAGCTACCTGACCCAAACGACCTAAAACGTCCTGCCGTTCGCCCATTTTTTGATTCAGGTTTTCCAGAGCTTGCTTTAAGGCCGCCTGCTGTGCAGCCAGGCGCTGCATGGCCTGTTGCTGCTGAAGGGTTAATTTACCCTGATTTCCCTGACCAAACAGATTCATTGTTTCACCATTGATCTGCCCCTGCTGACCGGCCATTTGCTGCAGTTGCTGCATGAACTGTTCAAATCCCGTTCCCGAAGAACTACCGGCTAATTGTTGCTGAGATTTCATCATTTGTCCGGCACTCTGGTTCAATGCAGCCATGGCCTGCATTTGCGATTGCATGGCACTGCTTTTAAAACGCTCGCTCAATTGCTGCAAAGCCCGATTCATGTTTTGGGCAGCTTTTTGCAGGCTTTGACTCATCTGAGGTTGAATCAGAAAAGTCTCTTTGGAGAGTTGCACAATTTCTGAAATGGCCTTGTTCAAATTCTCGTTTAATTTTCCCTGCTGACGGATGATCTGATTGAACTGTTCACTGAGCTGTGAAGTTTGCTGTGTATTGCGACGTAATTGTTCCTGCGCCTGAGAAAGTTGCAGCAATCGTTCCAGGGATTTCTGCATTTTTTGAGCAATGCGCTGCTTGCTTTGATTCTGCAGTTTTTGATAGGCTTGCTGCAAACTGCCTGCCATCTTCTGAAACTGCTGCTGTAACTGCTGTGACTGATTTTGTGCCTGTTGCATGGCCGCTTGTTGAATATTTTGCTGTAAACTTTCCATTTGTTGTTTTAGCTGTTCGCTGCTGATTTGGGAAAGGGAAGAATCGAGTTGCTTGCTGGTTTCCGGATATTTGGCCAGCATTGGGTTCTTTTGCATTTCCTGCAAATCGAACTGTAAACGGTCTTTTAACTGCTGTTGCTTTTTTTGCTGTTGTAATAAGTTTTCCCTGTCGGCCGCATCCAAATTTTGCTGATCTTTCAATTGTTCGGAGATTTTCTCCTGTTGTTTGGACAGAGCTTCGGCTTTTTTTACCAGTTCTTCCATCTTCTGTTCTAATTGCACCTGTTTCAGCAACTCCATGGTTCGTTCAATTCGTTCTTCAAAGGCTTTCTGATTTAGACGAAACTCGGTTAAGGCTTTCTGAACTTCTTTCTGATTAGTACTTTTTTCCAGGGCCTGATTCAGTTTTTTTAAGGCTTCTTCCAATTCCGGGGTCAAAACCTCGCGGAACAAATCCTGTAATTTCATGTATTTTTGCAAAAGTTCTTCGCTGATCAGATCATTTTGCTCTAACTTTTTGACCGCTTTCTCCAGTTCTTTACGAATTTGTTCGACCTTTTTCTGCAGTTTTTTCTGACGTTCCATATCCTGACTCAACTGGTTCTTTTTCTCCCAGTCCAGTTTTTTCGATTGCTTAAGTTCCCGTTCAATTTTTTTCAGACTCTCTTTCAGCGCTTTTGCTTCCTTAGCCACATCTTCAAGATCATCCACATTCTCCTGCTGGCTTTCATCAACCGCCTGAAATATTTCTTCAATAGATGGAAAGCGAACCGTGTACACCCTGCTGACACCCTTGCCCGGGCCATCAACAACATTGTTATCATAAACAACGGCGTAGTATTTAAACAGATCGCCAAAGGCCAGCGGTAATGTGTTGAAATCAAGCACATGATGCACAGTAAGCTGTTTTTGATTTGCTGCCGGCAAGGCGAGCGGGACAAACTGCCAGGCGGAATCATCACGGGCTGGCTGATGCACAATTTGATAGGCCAATTGCAGCTTGCTAAGGCCAAAATCATCCCGCGCCTCAATTTCAATTGGTAACTGAGAATCCAATGTAAGTTCCAGATCTTCGCCAGGACGGGTAATTTCTATGAATGGATTGTAATCTTCAAGCAGGGAAAGTTGATAAAGAATAGGATTACGATTTTGATAGCCGGCCGTATCCATCAGAGAAATAAAATATGAAGCATCCTTTTTCAGGATAAGCTGTCCGTAGGCCAGTCGTTCTTCTACCCGTAAATTAAGCGTATCACCCGAACTCAAAATAAGATTTGCCTGTTTTAACGGATTTTCGCTAACAACCCGAAATTTAATTTTTGAACCTTTTAATGCCTGAACATCGCCAATATTTCTTTCCAGTTTTTGTTCGGCCAAATTGGTGTAGGCAGGTGGTTGTACGCTTACATCCAGTGTTTTAACAAAAGGTAAGGTAACAATGCGCACCCGATATTTAGCCGACCTCAGAAAAGCTTCCATGCCCTTTTTAATCAGGGGTTCACCGACCGCCTGAAAACGAAAAGGCTTTTGAATATTGGGCAACTGAGCAAAAAACCGGTGGCCACTTCCCTGGCAGGGGGTTAAATGTTCCTTGCCGTTTTGTTCAATCATTAAAAAACACCTGGCCAGCTCCGGTCCCCGGTATTTGATGTTGATCTTTAAAGCGTCGCCTCTGACCATCACAGTATCCTGCGGTGAAAGGGAAAAGCGAAAGGCCGGCAGCGTAGCATAGGCATTTGTCGGATTAAGTAAACGGAGTGTGGAATGCCAGAGATCATTTCCCCGAAAAGCAAACATTAAAATCAGAATGAAGCCGGTCGTCATGGCCCATTTCCACTCCGGGAATAAGGATTTAAAACGGATAGCCTGATTAAAATCATACTCCTGATAGCGGGCCACAATCTGGCGTACCGCGGCCTCTCTTAATTCATCGGAAATGTTTGCCTCATGGTGCCGCCTGACCAATTGATAGGCATTGATCAGGTCATCTTCGATTTCTGGGAATATTTTCCCCAACATGCGGGCGATTTCCGAAAGATC
>CAYNLJ010000125.1:0-6238 GCA_964398005.1 uncultured Caldithrix sp.
TTGCCGCTGGGTACGATGGCGTGTGGCTCTCCGTGGCAGGCACTGCAAAACAGGCCACCATGACCCCGTGATTCACGAAACAGTTTCCCGGATTCTTCCGCATAGGTGGAACCATGGCAACTGGATGCCCCGCATGATGGTTCTTCCAGCCAGGGTTCACGACCGTTTTTAATGCTTTCGCCCACTTCTTTAACACTACCATGACAGTCCTGGCAAACAAAATTGTGTTGTGTTTTCATTACACCTCTTAGGCATTGGGTGTTTGGTCCGGGATGGCATTTGTAACAATCGTTGGTTTTACCACCATGCTTTTTGTGAATGGCTTGGGAAAAAGGAGGTACTCCGGGTTTACCGGCCATGCCAAGGGCGTTGTCAGCATGGCAATCGGCGCATAAAATAGGGGTGTTGTTGGGATCAAAACCACCTTCTCTTTCGTGTTCATTTAAGATTTGCTGCTCACTGGAATGGCAGCCAGAGCTGACGCAGTTAATCTCATTGGAAACAGGCGCAACGGGTTGGGTGGTGGCCAATACCTGATTATTTCCATCTTTTAGAGTTAAGAGAGCCAGTTGAAAAGGATCTTCATGTTGCAAATCGGAATCGGTGTAGGGGGTAAGGGGAACACCATCAACGTAAAAATAGTTTTCGTTAGTTGCCATTTCTCCACTCAGGTAAGCCCCGGTTAAACCTTCGTTTGGTTGAAGGCTCACACCAAATAATTGATCTTCGTAATCCCAGAAATTGGTTTTTCCAACGGAATAGGTATTACCAGGCACTTCATAAGAGACGGTAAATCCTGAAGTAACTACCTTTGGAAATGTGCTGGCATCTCCTACCTGAATGACCTGCGCTCGCAGATTGTTGTAAGGTGGCAAAATGGCTAAAGTGGAAAAATCCTTATTGCAACAGTGCATGCCCAAATCGTTCCAACCAATGATGATGTACTTTTGAGCAAAGGCGGTTCCCAAAAATAAAAGGGAAATCAATAAAGACAAACGTAGCTTCATGCTTTTTTCCTCCCTATTTAAGGATTGTTTTAACCTTTATCAATAATACAATTTGCGTGCCAAAACCAATACAACTTTTAGTAAGGCTTGCGAGGTAAGATTAGTAACTCTTTTAAAAATAAGTAGGTAACGGCAGATTTGTCAATTTCATTGGTTCGGGAATTTTGCAGTCTAAAAAAAGGACGAAAAATTATTTGTGTTAAAACTACACATTCTACTGCAGATTTTGCACAACGATTCCTCGAAGTTCATCAAGTTTCAGCCATTATTAACCTTTAAGAGAAGCAGTTGCTAATCACTGATTAACAACGATTAGCTCGTCCCGCAGACCCGGCTGGTTAGTGTGCAGCAAAAATTATGATTTGTCGGGTAAGGATTGTACAGGCTTTTAAAATTGATTAGCGGGAGTAAGAGGTAAAAATTGCGAAATGGTGAACCTGGATTTTCACCATTTACTTGGTTTAAAACAATTTTCCAAAGCCCAGCACCTGCCAATCAAGGTTCAGTTCATGGGATCCATCGCAAGCTAATGCTCCCGTCCAGGGGGTAGCTGTTTAACCAATCGACTAATAACCAGATTAAATCACCCTTTGGCGCTGTATTCTGCTTCCAGTTGTTCGTTGCGGGCAGCCAGTTGCAGGGCTTCAATCAATTCATCCAGCTCACCCTCCATGATGCGATCGAGTTTGTAGAGGGTTAAGTTGATTCGGTGATCGGTAACCCGACCCTGGGGAAAGTTGTAGGTGCGGATCTTGGCACTTCGGTCGCCACTGCCCACCATGGATTTGCGTTGGGCGTCAATGGCTGAACGCTGTTCCTGCATGGCCATGTCCAACAGGCGGGAACGCAACACTTTTAAAGCCTTGGCTTTGTTTTTGTGTTGTGATTTTTCATCCTGACAGGTAACCACCAGGCCGGTAGGTAAATGTGTAATGCGCACCGCGGAATCGGTTGTATTTACGCTTTGTCCTCCTGGTCCGCTGGAACGGAAGACGTCAATACGCAGTTCATTGGGATCAATTTCTACGTCCACATCTTCGGCTTCGGGTAAAACCGCGACTGATGCGGCAGAGGTATGAACGCGTCCCTGTGTTTCTGTTTCCGGAACCCGCTGAACCCGGTGAACACCGCTTTCATATTTTAAAGTTCCATAGGCATCGCTGCCTTCTACCATGAAAATGATTTCCTTAAATCCACCGCGTTCCGAAGGAGTGGAACTCATCACATCAATCTTAAAACCATGGTCTTCGCAAAAACGCGTGTACATGCGGTACAAATCTCCGGCAAAGATGGCGGCTTCGTCACCGCCGGTTCCGGCTCTGATTTCAACGATGGCATTTTTATGGTCATCAGGATCTTTGGGTATGAGCAGCAGCTTTAATTTTTCTTCATACTCTTCAATCTTTTTTTCCAGCTCCTGATTTTCTTCTTTGGCCAGTTCAATTAAATCGGGATCGTTATCTTCTTCCAGAATAGCCTTGTTTTCTTCAAAGGCTTCCAAGGCTTCCAGATAGGGCGTTCCAACTTCCAGAATTTTACTGAGTTCACTATGTTCTCTGGAGAGCTGTTTGTAACGATTCTGATCGTTAAAAACATTGGGATCGGAAAGTTCCCTGTTCAGCTCTTCCAATCGTTGTTGTAAACTAAGGATTTTTTCTTTCATCATAACTCCTATGCCGAAACTGCAATGACCTGGGATTGAATGACCGGCTCATCTACCAGTTCGCTGGCAAAATCTTCACCAAGTGCCGTTTTTAAAGCTACAATGGCTACTTCCAATTGTTCATTGTCGGGAGGTTGGGTGGTGATGCGCTGCAGCCAGAGCCCCGGAGCAATTAAAGCGCGTACCAGAGGATTTTCGATGTTATTGGCCGAGGCTTTCAAACCTTCGTAACTGATGCCGCCAACCACCGGAATCAATGGCAGATGAACCGCCAGACGAATCAGAAGCGACATCTGACCGGTGGTCAACATCACAATGGTGTCGACCAGGGCAAAAAACAGTAAACTGATCAGCATGACAATGACCAGAAAACTGGTGCCACAACGCGGATGATAGGTGGAGAATTTCTGGACGTTTTCTGGCGAAAGCAGTACCTTGTTTTCGAAAGCAAAAACCGTTTTGTGTTCTGCGCCGTGGTATTGAAATAAGCGGTGTACATCCTTCATGAAAGAAATACCCCAGACATAAAGCAAAAAGAAAACGATGCGGAACAAACCGGCCACCAGATTAAAGGTTAACGCCTGTCGTTCAATGCTGAAAATTTCGGTTGTCAAATAGAGTGGCAAAACAAAGAAGAATGCAATACCAATAGCCAGAGCACTTACCAGAGAGAGAACAGCACCTGCCGTGGACATGCCTTTTTTCTTCTTTTTCTTTTTAGCCTTTTCAGGGTTGTTCTTAGCTTCTTCAGCCTCGGCATCTTCCATGGCCTTATCTGCTGACCATTGCAGGGTTTTAATGCCCATAATCATGACTTCGATTAAGGTGATAGCACCCCGTAAAATAGGAATGTTAAGAGCCTTGTGTTTTTGAATCAATGATTGAAACTCATCGACTCTGACTTCGATGGCCCCACTGGCCCGCCGAATAGCTGTGGCAATTCTTTTAGGCGAACGCATCATCACACCTTCAATTACGGCCTGGCCGCCTACCGGCATTATCTTTTCTTCGTTTTCAGTACGCATATTATCCTCGGTTTAAATAAATAAAAAAACGGAATGATCTGGGAACCCATTTCATTCCGTTTTTAACAAAAAGGAAAAACAATCTAAAATTATTTCAGATTGTACTTTTTCATAAATTTTTCCACACGACCGGCAGAGTCGACCAGCTTTTGCTTACCCGTAAAGAACGGGTGGCAGGCTGAACAAATTTCAACTTTCAGATCGCCAATGGTCGAACGCGTTTGAAATGTGTTCCCACAGGCACAACTTACAGTGCCCATTTTATATTCGGGATGAATACCCTTTTTCACAACGATCCTCCTTGGTAATAATTTCGAGCCTTTAAATTTAAATTAAAATGAAGGCAAATGCAAAGAATTTTTAAGTATTCATCATTCTCAAAAATTCACGGTTATTTTTAGTTTCCGACATTTTTTCCAATAAGAATTCCATGGCTTCAATCGGATTCATTTCGTTCAACAGTTTACGTAAAATCCAGACACGGGCCAGTTCTTCACGGCTGAGCAGCAATTCTTCCTTACGCGTACCGGAACGATTGATGTCAATTGATGGGAAGATACGGCGATCGGTCAGACGTCGATCAAGCATTAATTCCATGTTACCGGTTCCTTTAAATTCTTCAAAAATCACTTCGTCCATTCTGGAACCCGTGTCAACTAACGCGGTGGCGATGATGGTTAAACTGCCACCTTCTTCGACGTTACGGGCAGAACCAAAAAAGCGTTTTGGCTTTTGCAGTGCATTGGAATCAATACCACCGGAAAGAATTTTACCACTGTGCGGCACCACGGTGTTGTGAGCCCGGGCCAGACGTGTTAAACTGTCCAATAAAATGACCACATCACGCTTGTACTCTACCAATCTTTTGGCTTTTTCCAGCACCATGTCAGCCACCTGCACATGACGTTCAGCCGGTTCGTCAAAAGTGGAACTAATCACTTCGGCATCAACCGAGCGTTCCATATCGGTAACTTCTTCCGGACGTTCGTCGATTAACAGTACCATCAAAACCACTTCCGGGTGGTTTTTGGTGATGGCATTGGCAATTTTTTGCAGTAAGATGGTTTTACCGGTTCTGGGCTGAGCGACGATCAAACCACGTTGACCCTTGCCAATGGGAGTCAGCAGGTTCATGATCCGCATGGAGTAATCTTTGCTGGAAGTCTCCAGATTGATGCGTTCCATGGGGTAGAGCGGGGTCAGGTTTTCAAACAGATTTCGCTCACGTGCTTTTTCAGGACTCTCTTCATTAACAGCTTCTACCCTGAGCAAAGCGAAAAAACGTTCATTGTCCTTAGGCGGACGGATCTGACCGGTAATGGTGTCACCGGTGCGCAGGCCAAAGCGTTTTATCTGTGAAGGCGAAACGTAAATGTCATCCGGACCGGGTAGGTAAGAATAATCAGATGAACGTAAAAAACCGTAGCCATCCGGTAAAATTTCCAGAACGCCTTTCGAGAAAATCAAACCTTCCTGAGCGGTCTGTTCTTCCAAAATACGAAAGATTAATTCAGACTTTTTGAGGCCGGAAATTCCGGTAATGTTCATATCCTGAGCAATTTTGGTCAGCTCAGTAATTTTTTTCTTCTTCAGTTCTTCAATATCTAACATAGGTCAACCTCATTAATTATTTTTGTTAGTGTTTTGTCAATGTTTAAGACCAGAGAAATTTAACATGATTATTTTTCAGGTATGCTTTGCTCGACTTTAGCTAAGATGCCACCACGTAAACGGCAATTTAAAATGAAAGAATAATCATGTCAAATTTTATTCTGTCTTTAAATTTAATTTACTAAGCGTTGTTGCAAGTGCCGAAACGCATTTAAAATACCAACCTTCGGAGCAGCACAGCAAAAAACTACTCAATGGTTATTAAATTACGAGCAGACGTTTAAATGGTTCCTTTAAAATAATTTTTTAACACTTCAAAATCTTCAGACAATTCATTCATCAGGTGGCCAATTAAATAATGACTACCCATGACTAATAAAACATCATCATCTGTCAAACGCATTTTCAAAAATTGAACTGCCTTTACCGCGTCGGGCAACATTTCAACCGATTTGCCCATTTGCTGAAAGGCGGCTTTTAAGGTAGTAGCTGGCAGTTTCTTTATTGTGTTGGGTTCAGTCAGATACAAATTGAGATTTTGTTTGCCTAAAAAAGTTACAATATTTTTGTAATCTTTGTGTTCCAGTAGTCCCATTAACAGATGGAGTTTATTTTCTGCTACCTTCTTTTGAACGAATTCCAGTGTGTTTTTAATTCCTGCCAGATTATGACTGACATCAAAAACAATCCTGGGTTTAACATGCACCGTTTGCAGGCGACCTGGCCATAACCGGCTGGAAAAAACGTTTTTGCTTATCTCGGGGGAAAGCGTCAGTTGTTTTTCCTTTAAAAAATCAGCTGCCACAACCAAAGCCAAAGCTTGGTTTCGGGCCTGGAAAGGTCCGCATTGCAGAGATTGAAATTCAAGTTCCTGATGATCTTGAGAAAAGGAAATTTTAAAATGTTGTCCGTCAAGTGTGCTTTGCAGAATC
>CAYNLJ010000126.1:0-6236 GCA_964398005.1 uncultured Caldithrix sp.
GAATTATTTTACATTATTGCTGATGAAGCGGGAATATAATGATTTTTTTTGACCAAAATCCAAAAAAATTCGGGAAAATATCAAAAAGGGGTAAATAACTTTAAAATACAACTTCAATATCGAGAACTTTGTCCTTTTCCAAATTTAATTTAACCTTCTTTGGCTTATCCAATTCGATTTCATTAATAATCAATAATTCTACTTCAAAATCTTTATTTTCCATATCTTTGGCGATCAACTTTCCTCGCCCGTTGATGACTCCGCCTTTTTCCTTATCATAATAACTGATCAATATTTCTTCATTCAAATCCAAGGCATCCAAAATTTCAGAAAGTTCACTTACATTTCTTTGTTCAATCACAACTTCGTCAACATCTTCCTCAACGCTCATAATATCCCCATCATCATAGTAAAAATCGATGGTTCCACCACCACCTTTGATGTAAACCACTTTGTCATCCAATTCCTGCTTAATCGAGCGTTCGACATTGATGACCATTCCGGTGAAATAATCCTTTTTAATATCGATGATTCGCACTGTAATCGGATTTTCCTCGGGTGTACCATCAAATTCCACCCGACGGATATTAACCTTTTTGTTTTTACCTATGTTCTGGATAATTTCTCTCAATTTTTCCGGAGGGAGTGCGCCTGGCCTGAGTTCAACTTTTTTCTTTTTCTTAAAAAGTCCTAAAAAATAGCGCTTATGGCCCTGGTCAAACCACAAGTTTTTGTTCACCATTTTTTCAGTTCTAACCATTTTAGCCTCCCTTAAATTTCGGCACCTTCTACAAATTAAGGATAAGTCATGGATTTTGCAAAATTTATCATTTATATCGTTTTCATTTTTTCTGATTCTTCAATCAAGTGCCGGGCATTGTCAATCGTTTGTTGAGCAATTTTTTGTCCTCCAAGCAAGCTGGCAATTTCGGTAATCCGCTCTTCACTATCTAAAAGTTTTATATCGACGGATGTCCGATTATCTTCAATGAATTTGGACACTTTAAAATGCTGGTTAGCAAAAGCGGCAATTTGTGGTAAGTGGGTGACACATAAAAGCTGATGCGTAGTACTTAAGTGGGACATACGCAGTCCTACGATTTGCGCTACTTTGCCTGAAATACCAGAATCAATCTCATCGAAAATCATGGTGGGGACTTTATCAATTTCCGCTAACAACGATTTTAGGCTGAGCATGATGCGCGAAATTTCACCACCGGAAGCCACTTTGTGCAACGGTTTAAAATCCTCACCTGTATTGGAATTAAACTCAAAGGTTATTTGATCAAAACCCCGATCTCCTGCGGACACCCTTTGGCCATCAAACAAGAACTGGCCATCGCTTTTCTGATTCAAGCCGAACCTTACCCTAAACCGGGCATTAGGCATTCCCAACTTCTGAAGCAATGCACTAATTTGTTTCTCAAACTTTTGAGCCACTGCTTTCCTTAATTCAGAAAGCCGTTTCCCGTGATCTTCAAGCTGTTTTTTTAGCTGAGAGATTTCTGCTTCAAGTTGTTCTATTCTTTCGGCAAAAGAATCGATGTCTGCCGTATAATTTTTAATCTCTTCCAAATAATCGATCAGTTCTGCAATATTCAATTTTTGATATTTTTTGAGAAGGAATTCCAGATGATGAATGCGTTCCTGAATCTGTTCCAGTCGTTGCGGATCAAATTCAAGATCTGCCACATACTCTAACAGGTAACGGCCTAATTCCTCTACGGCAATACGGGCATTGATTAAGGATTCTTTAAAATCAGCAAATTGATCATCAAATTCAATCAGTTTTAGCAATTTATCTTCGGATTCAACAATCAGGCCGGCGGCATTTATTTCACCATCATAAAGTAAATTGGCAATATTCGTAGCCAATTGGTGGATGGCTTCTACATTGTTCAGCTTTTTGAATTCTGTTTTGAGTTCATCCAATTCATCAGGATAGAGTTCAGCATTGGTTAGTTCTTCCACCTGAAAACGATACATATCCTGAAGCTGGGTACTTTTTAGCTGCTGTTCTTTTAAAGCATCGCGTTCTTTTATTTTTTCATTAATCTGCCTTAATAACTTTTTAAATTCACTGACTTCTTTTTCAAGCTTTCCAAAAGCATCAAGATAAATGATATGATTTTCGGGATGAAGTAAACGCTGGTGCTGATGCTGTCCATGAATATCGATCAAATAGGAACTGATCTCACTTAAAACGCTTAAAGAAACCGGTGTGTCATTAATAAATGTTCGCGAAGTACCTCGGGCAGTAATTTCTTTTCTGATAAGTAACGTATGATTATCAAACAGGTCAATATCGAATTCGGTTAATTTATCACTTAATTCTGGCTGGCTGCTAAAATCTATTTCAGCTTCAATAATTGCTTTGGAAGCCCCTTTTCGCACAAAATCGGCGCTGCTTCTCTCGCCACACAGCTGAGCCAATGCCGTAACAATAATGGTTTTGCCGGCGCCGGTTTCACCGGTAATAATGTTGAGGCCAGGTGAAAAACGGATGGAGATTTCTTCGACCAGCGCAAAATTTTTCACATATAATGATTTGATCATCGTTACTTTCGAATTACCGCTATTTTACCTGAAATTGATTTGCCTTCCTCGGAAATGGCTAAATACAAATATACGCCAGAAGCGACTTTATTTCCAGTTTTGTCCAACCCATCCCAGTAGGCACGCCCGCCATCAACGGCCAATGTACCATCACTCAACAAGGTTTTGGGTGTTAATTCGCGCACCAATTGTCCGTTGATGTTTAATATTTTTACGGTCGAATTAAACATTAAATTTTTGATGACAAATTTTTGAGCGTGACTTTCCAGCACAAATGGATTGGGACCTGCTTCGATTTTTTCGAATTTTTTCTCAATTTCGGCAAAAGGCCCACGGTAAACAGACAACCCGCCTTCGGTCGCCACCAAAGCTTCATTGTTGTCATAATCTACATAAACACATTGAACATTGTCATTTACCAGATAACTATTCGAACGGTTGTAGCCTAACCAGCCCCGGGCATCCCACGGGCTGTGGTCACCTCGCAAAATACTCAAACCGCCCTTTGTAGAGAACCATTTATTGTTAAATTTATCCACGAAAATGTGGTGGATTTCGTTTTCCAGAGGGCCGCTTAAACCTTGATCGTCACCTACGTGTTTGTACACATTGATGCCGTCAAATGAATTCAATCCGGCAGCCGTTCCAATCCACAGCACACCGTCCTGATCGAGTGCAAGACTAAAAATTGTATTACTGAACAGATTGTCCTGGATATTCAATTGGTACACCTGATTGTCGGTGGGATCATCAATATTTCCATAATCCAGAATATAAAGGCCATTAAACAGGGTCCCCACATACACCCGATTACTAAAGGTATCAAACTCGATACAGAGAATACCTCCTTCTTTGGCCTGAATTCCATCATCCGAACCGAAATACACCCATTTACTTTTGTCCAGAGAAATAAAGCCATTTGCATCATAGGGTGCCACGGCCAGCAGGTGGTCATCGTCGGCCCAGTAATTGGCGAACCACAATCTCCCGTCAGGACCTTCTTTGATGTCGGTAATGATTTCATAATTCTTGTCTGGCACGATTCCGGAAAAATAATCATTGTAAATGGTAAACCGGCCGATGGGGTTAAATTCGACGATGTTATTAATATCAATCAGATCCATTCTGGCTGTAAAATCATAGGAATGAAAAAAGACGGTGTCGCCGGTAGCAGTAAAAGTCAAAACACCTCCGCCCCAGCTTCCAACCCAGATATTATTAAACCGATCTTCATAGATCACGTTGGCATTATTGAGCGTTTTCCAATAGCTTCCTTTGAAGAATATTTTTTGCCAATAAGAGCCATCGTAAACATAGATCCCCTTCTCAGTAATAATTTTAGGACGGCTGGATGAAGCCCAGATTCTTTTCTGATGATCTTTCATCACCCGACGCAACAGGTTTTCCGGCGGACCGTCAATCTTCAGGGTTTGACCATCCTGGCTGGCCAGTCCATCACGGTTCAATCCTACCCACAAAGTACCCTGATCCGTAATCGTCAGACTTTGAACCTGGCTTTCATAGGATCGGATTTTTTTACTTCCCTGCTGAAGATCAAATTCATACAAGGTTGAGTAGCTTTGCACGTAAATTTTGTTCGGATCTGTAGACCCTACTATTTTATGACCCGGTAAAAATTCTCCATCATTGTTTTTGGCCCAATTATCTATCTGAACTACTGAACCGGTGGGCAAAACATAGGCCAGTCCGGCACTTGTACCAACCCAAAGTTTATCATTGGCAGGCAGCAGGGACAAAATGCTGTTATCAGGCAAATTCTGGCTTTTTGTAAAAACCTGCCAGCGCTGAGGGTCATTAATCGGAAAGCGACCAAAATCAGACGGAGCCGACAACAGGCCCTTATCCGTGCCTAACCAGATTTTTCCTGCAAAAACAGCGCTGACTGTGGCTGTTTCGATCGTAATCGGGAAATTGTGGAAAAAATCTTTGAAAACATAAGCATCTCCATCATGGACAAAAACCCCGATGCCCTCCAAAGTGGTAACCCAAAGAGTGTCCTGCTTTACATTTAAAAATTGAATCTCATTGTCCTGTAAGGCATACAGATATTGCCATGAATCGTCGACCGGATTGTAGATCTGCAAAATGCCTTCCTGCCCGCCAACAATAATTTGCCCCTGTGGATTGAAGGTAAGGCAGGTAAGATCAATGGAACGTAAACCCTCAACATTAGTAATTTTTTTTACTTCACTTGTGTTTAAATCATAGCTGAACATGCCGCCATCAGAAACCGCCCAAATTTGCCCATTTAAAAAGGTTAAATCGCGGACATTATTCATATTGGTTATTGTTTGCCAGTCCGCAACCTCCTGGGCTATTACAAAAGACAGTAGAAACATCACAAATATCAGCGGCTTGGTCACAGTTCTCTCCTTGTTTGTTTTAAGAAAATTGATATCATTTTTATGCCAGCCTTCTGCTCATGGCAGGACGGCTTTACTTCCTTTGAGCTTGATGGCCACCAACCTGAGAGTCCCGGGCTTTGGATTTTTGTCCTTTTGCAAAAGAGCCCAAATCCCTTCGACCTTTCTCAGGAATCACCTTTTTGTTAATTCAGCCAATCCTTTTTTTGGCCTGGCATAATCAGGCAGCGAACCGATTCAGGATTCGGTGGCTAATTTACTCATCAGGTCGGCCATTTCAATGGCAGCCAATGCTGCATCCCAGCCTTTGTTCCCTGCTTTGGTACCAGCCCGCTCAATGGCCTGTTCGATGGTATCGCTGGTAATAACACCAAAAATAATGGGCACTTCGGTTTCCAGAGCACTTTGAGCCACTCCTTTGGAAACTTCGGCGGCCACGTAATCAAAGTGCGGCGTGGCCCCACGAATCACAGCACCCAGGCAGATGACCGCATCGTAGTTACCGGACCTGGCCAGTTTTTTGGCCACCAGAGGAATTTCAAACGAACCCGGTGTCCAGACTACCGTCATAGCCTCCTGTTCACAATGATGGCGTGTCAGGCAATCCACAGCGCCTTCCAACAGCTTGTTACTGATGAATTCATTAAAACGACTGACGACCAGCGCAAATTTCCTTCCCTGCGCCGAGAGTTTTCCTTCGATCTTTTTCATCATGCTTCCCTTTTAATCTAATCACTTATCTTTCAAAAATAAATGGCCTAATTTGTCTCTTTTTGTTTTTAAGTAAAATTCGTTGACTTCATTCGGGCAAATTTCAATGGGCACACGTTCCACAATTTCCAGATCGTAGCCCTTTAAGCCCACAATTTTTTTAGGGTTGTTGGTCATTAAGCGGATTTTTTTCAGTCCCAGATCTTTTAAAATTTGTGCACCAATACCGTAATCCCGTAAATCCGGTTTAAAACCAAGCGCTTCATTGGCTTCTACCGTGTCTTTGCCCTGCTCCTGCAGAGCGTAAGCCAGCAGTTTATTTACCAGGCCAATGCCACGTCCTTCCTGACGCATGTAGAGCAGAACCCCTCGTCCTTCTTTTTCAATCATTTGCAGGGCCGTTGCCAGTTGGTCACCACAATCGCAGCGTTTGGAACCGAAGACATCACCGGTTAAACACTCGGAATGGACACGTACCAGAGTCGGCTGTCCGTCTGCAATTTGCCCCTTAACCAGAGCCACATGGTGTTCGTCCGGATTCAAAGTGTTTTCGAACAAATAGAGCTTGAATTGCCCGTATTTGGT
>CAYNLJ010000127.1:0-2644 GCA_964398005.1 uncultured Caldithrix sp.
CCGTGAGTGGCAGTTTGTTGATTTTAAGGAAGCCATGCGTTTCATTAATCAGGTAGCTGAACTGGCAGAAAACCATGGCCACCATCCGGAAATCTTTAATGTTTACAATCGTGTACGACTCAGTCTTTCAACCCATGATGCCGGCGGTGTTACAGACAAAGATTTTGATCTGGCCCGGGCCATTGACCAAATCAATAGCTAAGACAGAAGAACACAATCAAAATTGAAAGCCACCGAACCACACTGAATGTTTGAAGAATTTTGAGTGTTGAATTTTGAATGTTGAATGACTTCAATAGCTGATTCCCAATTCCCAATTCCAGATTAACATCTTATTTCAAACTTCTCTTTTTCAAACTTCTAACTTCAACTTTCACCTTTCAAACTTCACCCTTCAAACTTCACTTTCCTAATTTCCAATAGAATTACACTGGGGATCAGGTTTTCGTAAGACAAAAGTGTGCAATTTCTACAAGAAGCTACATCCGGTTTGAAATTGAATGATGAAATCCTTAAATTTATTCAATTTTACACACTTTTCCGGAGGATGAATGCAACAGGTAGATTTCATTTTCAAAAATGCCCGCATCTTGACCATGAATGCCCAGAACGAACAATTCGAACCCGGTGCCCTGGTCGTCAAGAGTGATCAAATTGTCGCTGTTGGCCCGCAAGAAACAATTTTAAAAAAGTATTCTGCAACCGAAGTCATAGATTGCCAAAACAAGGTATTAATGCCCGGTCTGGTCAATGGCCATACCCATGTGCCCATGACCCTTCTGCGGGGTGTTGCCGATGACCTTCGTCTGGATGTCTGGTTGCTGGGCCACATGATGCCGGTCGAACGGGAATTTGTTTCTCCGGAATTTGTTAAACTGGGCACCTTGTTAGCTGCCGCAGAATTAATCCGTTCGGGCGTGACCACCTTTGCTGACATGTATTATTACGAAGATCAGGTCGCTCAGGCTGCTGCCGAAGCAGGCTTAAGAGCTATCTGTGGTGAGACCATCATTAAATTCCCCTCACCCGATGCTCAGTCTTATGATGAATCCCTTGAGTACACGCGTGATTTTATTAAAAAATGGCTCAATCATCCTCTAATTACGCCTTCGGTGGCTCCACATGCTCCTTACACCTGCACCACGGAGATTCTGCAGGAAGCCACCGAACTGGCAGTAGAATTCGATGTGCCGCTGCAAATTCACTTAGCCGAAACCAAAAATGAAGTGGATACCATGCGCTCGGAACATGGTATTCCGGTAATTCCCTACATCCGTAAAATCGGCATGTTGGAAGCCAAAATCATTGGCGCTCATCTGGTACACATTGACGAAGGTGAAATGCACACCCTAAAAAATTTTAATGTCGGTGTGGTCCATAATCCTTCATCAAATCTAAAACTGGCCTCGGGCTTTGCCCGGGTGGCACAAATGGTCAACATGGGCATCCAGGTGGGCATTGGCACCGACGGCCCGGCTTCCAACAACGATCTGGACATGTTTGAAGAGATGCGTCTGGCATCTTTTATTGCCAAAGGCACTACGGGAGATCCGACCGCCTTACCGGCTCCTCAGGTTTTAAGCATGGCTACGCGCATCGGAGCCAAAGCCATTCACATGGATCGGCAAATCGGTTCTCTGGAACCTGGTAAAAAAGCCGATTTAATATTGATTGATACCAATGCCATTCATAATTCTCCCCGCTATCGACGGGAACAGTCGATGGCCTTTGCTCAAATTGTTTACTCTTCCAAAACGTTTGATGTAACAGATGTGATGGTGAATGGTAAATTCTTAATGCGCGATCACAAACTACTTACCCTTGATGAATCTGCTCTTCTGAAAGAAGCACAAACTTTTGCTCAAAAGATTGATCGCTTCCTGTTAGAACGTGAAAAATCCGTGCTTTCCAAGCTGGTTGCCATTGAACGGGCCACTGAAGAAGAAAGCTTTGAAGTGCAAATCAAAGTACCGGTTAAAAAATTCGATGAAATTTTTGAGAAACTTAAACAACCTGCCATCGAAATTCTTTACAAACGCCACTATTTGCAATACGACACCTATTTCTATTTTGAAGACAATGATCAGGGACGTCTGCGTTACCGTGAAGATGAGATCATCAATACTCAGGGTCAAATCGAAAAAGCGCGTTACCGTTTAACACTTTTAGGGCCGGCCTACGAACGCGAATTTGCCCACACGGTATTACTTTCCCGGTCCCGCTATCTGGCTCAGGCTACTCACAGTTTACGATTTTACAGAGAATATTTTAAACCAGTAAAAGAAATGGTTATTGAAAAAGAACGTTTCCGCTGGAAGGTATTATTTAAGGAAACGGAGTTTTACATTAATCTGGATCGGTTGGTGATACCTAAAATGGGTGATTTTCTGGAAATCAAAAGCCGAACCTGGAGCCGCCACGACGCTGAAGAAAAGGCCGTCTTAATTACCGCCCTGTTAAAAACTTTGGGACTGGAAGCAGCCGAACCCATTGGCAAGGACTACTCAGACCTGGCACTGGATTAACGAACGGCCACAGGTTTTATTGTGCAATAATTTCGGTATTGCAGAGAAATACTTCGAATTCCAATTCAAGAAAAAAGTTAGAAGGTTGAAGGGAGAAGTAAGAAGGGTGAAGTTAGAAG
>CAYNLJ010000127.1:2654-6197 GCA_964398005.1 uncultured Caldithrix sp.
TTCAAAACTCAAAATTCTTCAAACATTCGGTGTGTTTAGGTAGCTGTATTCTTGGCATTTAAACATGTAATTTTTGGGCCAGTTCGATTGTCGTTTTAACCAGTTGTTCAATCCGTTGTTTCACTTCTTCGCTCTTGAGTTCCTGCTGATCGATTTCCTTTTCCAGGGCGTACACATATCTGGGAATGATCAAACAGCGGGCATTAAGCATTAAACCATTTAAAAAGTTCATCGGCGCCATGTAGCTGGCGCGTCCTCCGCCTACCGCCATCAGCCCAACTAATTTGCCTTCCCAGGCTGAACCCGTCAGGTCGTAAAGATTTTTTACAGCGGCGTTTAAATCGTAATTGTAAACAGGAGCAGCCACAATAATGGCTGCCGCCTGTTCAATTTTCTGTTTTATTTCCCTTACCTGTGGATGGGAAAAAGATGCTCCGGCATCACACATGGGCAGCTCGTAATCCCGAAGGTCAATAAGTTCCGCAGCTTTACCCTGATTTTGAAATATTTGTAGGGCGGTATTGGCCAAAACAAAACTACGGCTTTTTTTATTCAGACTGGCACTGATTAAAAGAAAATGCATTTAACCTTTCCGTTAATTTTTTAATAATAAGCCGTCAGAGCTAAAAATTATTTCCTGCCACCAAAAATTCTTTTAAAAACGTAACCGGCCATGCGTGGATTTTCTTTTAATCTACGGGTGGAATAACCGTACCAGTCCTTTCCAAAAGGAACGTAAACACGTAAGCGATGGCCTGCTTTCACCAAAATATCACGCAATTCTTCCTGAACCCCTAACAGCATCTGAAATTCATAATCCTCGCGTTTTAGCTTTAACCGATCAATAACCGTTAATGCATGATAAATCAGTTTTTCATCATGTGTGGCAATACCTGTGTAGCAGCCATTACTGAGTAATTTGTCGAGATTGTACTTGTAACTCTCGTTGATAATGGCCATGTCCTTAAATGCCACTTCCCGCGGTTCCACGTAAATCCCTTTGCACAATCTCAGATTGGCTTTGTGTTCAATTAAATGATTGATGTCATCGATGGTTCTTCTGAGGTAAGCTTGAATAACCGTGCCCACATGCTGCCCGCCAAATTCTTCCTTTAATTTCAAGTACATTTCAATGGTGGCATCCGTGGTGGGGTGATCTTCCATATCAATCCGTACAAAGTTACCCAATTTTTGCGCCTCCTGAACCACCCGCCGAATGTTCTGATAGCAAAATTCCTTGCTGATCATCAGGCCCATGTGTGTTGGCTTTAACGAAACATTGGAATCGAGTTTTTCACGATCAATGGTGCGTAACATCTCGATGTAACTGTCTGCTGCCTGCAAACAAATTTTTTCGTCGGTGCTGAACTCACCAAGCAAATCCATGGTGGCCATAATGCCCTTGGCATTCAATTCTTTCACTTTGGCCACACCGTCTTCCAAAGTGGAACCGGCAATGTAAATTTTAGAGAAAAATTTTACGATCGGTTTGGGAACCAGAGGTAAACTCCACACGATTAGCTGATCAAACCATTTCATAATCACCTCGCCAAATTAATAATTAAATCCATCCGTGAAACAACTAAGCTTTGCTAATTTAACAGCTTAAAATACTTGTTTCAACCAAATTCGGACTTTTTTTCACAAAAATTAATTAATCTTTACCACAAGAGAGAAAAAGGTTTCCTTTTAATCTGATTTTGCAACGTTGAATTTAATTGATGTCTGAAGCCAAATAAGTTTCTAATAACGAACAATCGTTACCTGTCCAGAGTTTCAGCCGTAATTAAAATATTTATTTGAATTGCAAAGTCAAAGATTGCAAATTGATTCCCTAAAAATGAAGGGATTAAAATTTGTGAGCAAGCTTTTTTCTATTATTCTGATTCTTTCATTAATATTTACAGCACAGTCAAAGGCGGCGACAATTTTTGGATTTGTAAAAGATGCTGAGTCCGGTGAGCCATTGTATCTGGTTAATATCTGGCTTGAAGGTACTTCAAGCGGAACGACCAGTAATGAAAAGGGTTACTATGTTCTGGCCGATATTCCGCCTGGCAAATACACAATTGTTTTTTCGTACATCGGCTATCAGCAACTAAAAAAGGATTTTAATTTTAAAAGTACAACAGAGATTCGCTTTGATGTAAGCTTAAGCCCTTCTTTATTGACTGCTGAAAAAATTGTGACCACGGCAAACAGGGAAGATAACATCAAGGATATTAAGCCGGGTCAGGTAACACTAAATGCCAGGCAAATTCGTTACCTTCCGCAGATTGCAGAACCAGACCTTTTTCGTACTCTGCAAATGTTGCCCGGGGTGGCCACCTTGTCTGATTTTTCGGCCGGTCTGTATATTCGTGGTGGCAGCCCCGATCAAAATCTGATTCTGCTGGATCAGATTGATGTCTACAATCCAAACCACTTATTCGGCTTTTTTAGCACTTTTAATTCGGATGCCTTAAAAACCGTCGAATTGCTTAAGGGTGGTTTTCCTGCACAGTTTGGAGGCCGTCTCTCGTCCGTACTGAATGTTCAAAACAAGGACGGCAATCGTCAGCATTTTGGTGCCCTGGGCAGAATCAGCCTGATCAGCAGCAGCCTTACACTGGAAGGACCATGGTCTCATGGATCATGGATGCTTTCCGGTCGCCGTACGTATCTGGAATTGGTCGCTAAAATGCTAAATATTGATCTACCCTACTATTTTTATGATTCTCACGGCAAAGTCAATTTTGATTTGGACAAGAATAATCGCGCCACCCTTAGTTTTTATTTAGGAGACGATAAGCTGGATCTTTCCAATTCCGGCACCAATATTAACTTATTATGGGGTAACCGCACTTTTTCTGCCAACTGGATGCATCTATTCTCCGGTAAATTGTATTCAAATTTTCTTGTTGCTGCCAGCCGGTTTCGGTCGACAACCAAGGTTGATTTTGACAATGTAGCCTTTGGTCTTTTTAACCGCATTGATGATCTAAGTGTAAAGGGGATGTTAACTTATGCACCAGGGAAAAAGCATACTATTGATCTTGGCATGGAAGTTAAGTATCTAACCTTTAAACTGAATAATCTCATTGTCAATGAAGAATATAGAAATGAATATCATGGTATTTACTCTGCCTTTTATTTGCAGGATAATATTAAACTTAATGCATTAACGGCTTTGCAACCAGGTTTGCGATTCAGTTATTACAGCAAAGGAAATTATTTTCGATCGGAGCCACGGCTGGCATTGCGCCGTTTTTTGACACACAATGTACAACTTACTTTGGCCTATGGTAAATATTTCCAATATTTAAATTTGGTGCAGCGCAGTGGGCTTAGTTTTGCTGATATCTGGTTTCCGGTTGATCAAACATTTAAACCTGGTCAGGCCGATCATTTTATCATGGGCATCAAATATGATTTTCAAAAATATTTCAACTTTAATGTAGAAGCTTATTACAAAAAATATTTTAACGTAGCCGAGTACCGTGAATTCCGCAGCGCTGATGAGTCACTGGAAAATCAGACCGCAGCCCAGAATTTTTTACCTGG